>NZ_CABVEW010000013.1:0-85574 GCF_902497445.1 Faecalibacterium sp. Marseille-P9312 | reverse complement strand
GGGCAGGGTGGGCATATTGGGGTAGAACTTACCGGCAGCGCCCTCGGTCTGCGCAAAGATGCAGGCCAGGCAGGCAGCGAAACCAGCCAGACGGCCTGCGGACAGGTCGTTACCGGTGGTGATCAGACAGCCGGAGATGCCCAGAGCGATGATGTAGCGGATAGAGACGTTCTTGAACAGGTTGATGATATTGGCCAGTGCGAAGAAGTTGGGGTGGATGATGCCGACGATGAGGGACACGGCCAGCATCAGGACGATGATGGCGTTGTTGCCCAGCCACTTCTTTACAGACTTGCCCGTTACTTTCTTGGTAGCTTCCACGATAGACAGCCTCCTTGTTTACTGATTGGCCGCCGCCGCTTCGGGCGCGGTCTCGAACTGGGTCGCCAGAGCCATGATGTTCTCCTGCGTAGCATCCTTGCCGTCGATGAAGCCGGTGATGCGGCCATCGCACATGACCATGACGCGGTTGGACATGCCGATGATCTCGCTCATTTCGGAGGAGATCATGATGATGCTCTTGCCCTGCTTGGCCAGGTCGGCGATGATGCAGTAGATCTCATATTTTGCGCCGACGTCGATGCCTCGGGTGGGCTCGTCCAGAATGAGGACATCGGGGTTGTTGGCCAGCCAGCGGGCGATCAGCACCTTCTGCTGGTTGCCGCCGGAAAGGCTCTTGATCGCCGTTTTGGGGCTGGGAACCTTGATGGCCATCTTCTCTTTGTTGGTAGCCACCAGCTCGAGGATCTTCTTGTCGTCCAGCATGATGGGACCCTTGCGCAGGGCGTCCAGAGAGGCGATGGAGATGTTATCGGCCACGCTCAGCACGCCCATGATGCCGGTGGCGCGGCGGTCCTCGGTCAGCAGAGCCACGCTGTGCTGGATGGCGTCGCGGGGCTGCTTGATGGTGACTTCCTGACCCTTGATCCACACCTTACCGGCGGTGTGAGCGCGCAGGCCGAAAATACCTTCCATCAGCTCAGTGCGCTGTGCGCCCACCAGGCCGGCCACACCCAGGATCTCGCCCTTCTTCAGCTCGAAGCTGCAGTGGCGGAAAGAGCGCGGATGGATGGAGGTGAAGTCTTCCACCTTCATCATGATCTCGTCGGAGGGGTGGTTCTCCAGCGGGGGATACAGGTTGGACAGTTCACGACCGACCATCTTGGCGATGATCTGCTCTTTGGTCATATTGGCGACGTCCCACTTGCCGATATAATGGCCGTCACGCATGATGGTGACTTCGTCGGCAATGACCTTGATCTCGTCCATCTTATGGCTGATGTAGACCAGAGCAACGCCCTGCTCTTTCAACTCGTTCATGATGCGGAACAGGGACTCGACTTCGTTCGCAGTCAGCGAGGAAGTCGGCTCATCCAGGATCAGCACCTTGCAGTTTGCGGAAACAGCCTTTGCAATTTCCACCATCTGCATCTGTGCGATGCTCAGTGTACCCAGCTTTGCGTGGGAGTTGATGTCCAGCTTGAGCTTTTTCAGCAGGTCATCGGTATCTTTATACATCTTGGCGTGGTCCACGATGGTGATGGGGCCAGCCTTCTTGGTGGGGTAGCGGCCCAGCCAGATGTTCTCGGCCACAGTACGGGCCGGGATAGGCTGCAGCTCCTGATGCACCATCGCGATGCCGCGGTTCAGTGCATCCAGCGGGGTGGGGATGTTGACCTTTTCGCCTTCGTACTCGATCTCGCCCTCGTCCATCTTGTAAATGCCGAACATACATTTCATCAGGGTGGACTTACCGGCACCGTTCTCGCCCATCAGGGCCATGACTTTGCCGGGGCGGAGCTCCAACTGCGCGTGGTCCAGCGCTTTCACGCCGGGGAAGGTCTTTACCACGCCTTTCATTACCAGACGGTATTCTGACATTCCTCAGAGCCTCCTTGTCTTTGGGTCTTGGAAAGTGCGTCTTTTGCCGGCGGGCTCCTAAAATAAGGCGCGTGCGCGGAGATATTTTCTCGCACGCACGCGCTTTTTAGCTTTTAATTAAGCCTTATTGGTTCACTGCGCACCTTGCAACGATAGGGTTTTGGCTGCTTACTTGATGTACTGTGCAGCGTTCTCCTTGGTGACCTTGACGTAGTCGACCCAGTAGTACTGCTCGACCTTGCTGCCCTCGACGTACAGCTTGGTAGCAGCTGCGGCGGCGGTAGCCTGGCCCACGTCATCGTTCAGAACGGTGCCGGTCATGTTGCCATCGACGACATTCTGGACAGCCTCGCTCAGTGCGTCAACACCGACCAGATAGACGTCCTTGCCGACGGTACGGCCAGCCTGCTGCAGGGACTGCAGAGCGCCCAGTGCCATTGCGTCGTTGTTGCAGAAGACGACTTCGATCTTATCGCCGTACTGTGCCAGAGCGTTTGCGACGTCCTGCTGTGCGGTGGTCTGGTCCCAGTTGTCCAAGTACTCGTACAGGCACTCGACTTCCTTGCCGGCGTCGGTCAGAGCCTTGATGGAGTACTCGGTGCGGTACTGAGCATCGATGTTCTCGGGGTCGCCCTTGCACATGATGTAGGTGATCTTGCCGTCGCCGTTGATGTCGCCCTGAGTCTCGGTCTCGAGGATCAGCTCGCCCTGATAAGTACCGGACTGACGTGCGTCAGCGCCGACGTAGCAGCACTTGTCTGCGTAGGAGTCCAGAACGCTCTTGTCGGGCTCACGGTTGATGAAGACGATGGGAGTCTCAGAGGGCTTGATGGTATCAACGATGGTCTGAGCGGAAGTGGTCTGGACGGGGTTGATGACCAGGACGTCCACGCCCTGCTGCAGGAAGGTGTTGATCTGCTCGGTCTGGGTGTTCTGGTCGTTCTTGCCATCGACGATGGTGACGGCGTAGCCCATGTCCTTCAGGTACTCTTCCAGGTCGGTGCGGTACAGGGTCATGAAGTTATCAGCAAACTGATAGATGCAGACGCCGACGTTAGCAGAGCCGGAAGCAGCAGCTGCGGTAGAAGAAGCAGCGGTAGAAGCTGCAGTAGAGGAAGCAGCAGTAGAAGCGGAAGAACCGCCGCAGGCAGTCAGAACGCCGGCAGCACCCACAACAGCGGAAGCTTTCAGGAAGTCACGACGAGAAATCATTTTCATAATCTTGTTCTCCTTCATTAACGCTTATCACAGCATCTCGCAAAGCGCACTCGTTACACGTTTTGCGGTTTCTGTTTGTATTATAACCATCCGCCCGACCATTCGCAATAGAACAAATAGACAAGATTATTTGCCATATTTTGTGAGTGTTCCACAATACATTCTGTTGTATCCCAAAATCTTTTTGTTAAGCGGCACAATTCTTCATATTTGTGCAACCAGCGTCCAAATTTATTGTGTCTGTGCGTATTTTTATCAAATCGGTTACAAATTTTTCGAGCCGTTTCGCGCCGGGATGCAACAATTTTATCGGTCTGCTTCAAATTTCTATTTTCCCGGGAATCCCGGCAGACTGTCATTCCATTTCGGAAATATTTCTCTATGCATTGACGGATTTCCTATGATTGTGGTAGTATATTACGTGATTATCATGATCCGCTGCAGAAGGACTGCTGTTTCTCGCCCTCCTTCCACACCATCCCTCGTTACCTTGTTATAATAGGAGCGACACCATGTCCGAACTTACCGAGCAAAATTTGACACGCCAGCAGGCCGAACAGGAGATGGCCTGTCTGCGCAAGATATATGCTTCCGTCCGTCTTCTCGACCCGAAGATGCTGGCGGAAGAACCCTGCTGCCCGCCTTGGAAGAATGTCCATCCCTGCACCAGCTGCGTGGGGCGCGAGGCAATGGCAGGCAAATGCCAGTGCTCCAAGCTGGAAACGCTTGGCAGCTCCCTCTATCAGGTCACAGCCCGCTATGTCGAGGTGGACGGCAAGCCCTATGTGATGGAGATGACCCTGCCGCTGGACGCCAGCGCCCGCAGCTCCCTCCACTCCAACGAGCTCATCTACCGGGACGCCCTCACCGGTGCCTACAACCGCCGTTTTTATGAAGAGGAATTAAAGCACAAGTACCTCAACGCCGGCGTCGCCATGATCGACCTCGATGACTTCAAGCTCTGCAACGACACCTACGGCCACTCAGCCGGCGACGCAGCGCTCCGGCTCATCGTCTCCATCATCCACCGCTGCATCCGCTCCACCGATATGCTGGTGCGGTACGGCGGCGACGAGCTGCTGCTCATCCTGCCCGACATCTCGGCTGAGGCTTTCGTGCGCAAGCTCAAGGACATCAACAAGCGCCTCTTCGCGTCCCGTCTGCCCGAGTTCGAGAAGATGCACGTCTCGGCCAGCATCGGCGGCGCGATGGCCGCCGGCATCCCCATCAGCGACGCCCTGCTCATCGCCGACAAGCGGATGTACCTTGCAAAGCGCCGCAAGAACACTGTCGTCACCGCGGACATCGCCCCCGATGCCGTCCGCTCTGAAAACGACCACCGTCCGATGGTGCTCATCGTGGACGACTCCCCCATGAACCGCGACATCCTCTCGGAGATCCTCTGCGACGATTTCGAGCTTCTGGAAGCCCCCGACGGCCCCAGGTGCCTCGAGCTTCTGAACGCCTGGGGCTCGGATATTTCCATCGTGCTGCTGGACATCGTGATGCCCGACATGGACGGCTTCGATGTCCTCTCCCGGATGTCCGCCCAGGGCTGGCTCGAGGACATCCCCGTCGTGATGATCTCCAGCGAGGATTCCTCCCAGACCGTCCGCCGCGCCTACGAGCTGGGTGCTTCGGACTACATCAGCCGCCCCTTCGATGCCCGCATCGTCCACCGCCGCGTCTCCAATGTCGCCCGGCTCTACGCCCGTCAGCGCCGTCTCAGTGCGCTGGTGTCCCAGCAGTTCTATGACCGGGAGAAAAACGACCAGATCATGATCGGCATCCTCAGCCAGGTCATGGAGATCCACAACAGCGAGAGCATCCACCACATCTCCCGGGTGCAGCGCATCACCAGCATCCTGCTGGAGCGTCTGTGCCAGAAGACCGACATCTACGGCCTGAGCGGGATGGACCGCTACCTCATCACGACGGCCTCTGCCCTCCACGACATCGGCAAAGTTGCTATCGACGACCGCATCCTCAACGCCCACGACCTGACGCCGGAACAAACCGCCATCCTCCACACCCACCCCATTCTGGGTGCGCAGATGCTGGAAAATCTGTCCCAGTATCAGGACGAGCCGCTGGTGAAATTTGCGATCCAAATCTGCCGCTGGCACCATGAGCGCTGGGACGGCAGCGGCTATCCCGATGGCCGGAAGGGCGATGACATCCCCATCGCAGCACAGGTGGTAGCGTTGGCGGATGCCTATGACGGTCTGGTCGGCAAGCGGGACAAGCGCGAGGCCCTCTCGCAGGAAGAAGCGGTCGCTGAGCTGACCGCAGGAAAGCACGGTGCTTTCAATCCGCTGCTGCTGGAATGCCTGCGCGACGTAGAAGACCGGCTCGCGGAGGAGACTGAGGCCGATGCCCCTCCTCCCCCGAAAAAAGGGATTCTCTTTGACGAAACTGTTCTTGGGTGAGGTATAAAAATGACGTTGGAACAAGTATATGCAGCCATTGGCGGCGATTATAAGGGCGTGCTGGAGCGTCTGCCCAGCGCGGACTTCGTCCGCCGCTTCGCGCTGAAATTTCTACAGGACGACAGCTTCCCGAACCTGAAAAAGGCGCTGGAAGAGAAGGATGCCCCGACAGCATTCCGTGCCGCTCACACCCTGAAGGGCGTCTGCCAGAACCTCGGCTTCGATGCACTGTACGTCCCGTCCAGTGCTCTGACGGAAGCTCTCCGCGGCGGCAGCCTTGACGGCGCCGACGAGCTGTTCCCTCCGGTAGAGAAGGAATATCAGCGTGTGGTCGAGGCGCTGAAAGCATTAGAATAACGAAAAAAACACCCGCAGTGCATCAGCATTGCGGGTGTTTTTCGATTGGATGAATATCAGGAACTGTCTGTCATTATTTCCGGCTTGCCAGCAGAGCCTCGATTTTCTTGATGGGGTCGATGATGCTGGAAACGGACATGTCATGGTTCAGGGCCACGACGAAGTATGCGGCATACTTGGAGACGTCAACATCGACGTACCAGTCACGGGTCAGCAGCTCAGGCATACGGTAGGTCAGGTTGGTGCCGGTAACGTAGTCCAGAATGCCGTCGGCCACAGCCTTGTCGAACTTCTCGAGGCCGCTGGTGAAGAGCGGGAAGGTGGCGTTGGCGATGATGCGCTTTGCGCCGCGCTCTTTCAGGTTGGTGGCAACTTCCAGCATGCTCTCGCCGGAAGCGATGATGTCGTCAGCGACAAAGACAGTCTTGCCCTCGACGGAATCGCCCAGATACTCGTGAGCGACGATGGGGTTGCGGCCATTGACCACGCGGGTGTAATCGCGGCGCTTGTAGAACATACCCAGGTTGCAGCCCAGCACGCTGGAGAAGTACATATTGCGGCTCATAGCGCCCTCGTCGGGGCTGACCACGATGAACTTGTCCTTGTCGAAGCTGATCTCGGGGTTCTTCTTGAGCAGGTTCTTCAGCACCTGATAGGTGGGCATCGCATTGTCGAAGCTCATCAGAGGCACAGCGTTCATCAGGCGGGGATCGTGAGCATCAAAGGTGATGATGTTCTTGACGCCCATGGCCTGCAGCTCCTGCAGAGCCACAGCGCAGTCTAGGCTCTCGCGGGACACGCGGCGGTGCTGACGGCCGCCGTACAGGCTGGGCATGATGACAGACACACGGTGTGCCTTGCCGGCCACGGCCTGGATGAGGCGCTTCAGGTTGGCGAAGTGGTCATCCGGAGACAGGTGGTTCTCATAGTTGAACAGCTTGTAGGTCACGCTGTAGTTGCCGGGGTCAACAACGATGAAAATATCGTCGCCGCGCACCGACTCCTTGACCAGACCCTTGGCGTCGCCGCTCTGGAAACGGGGGCAGGCGCTCTCGATGATAAAGCTATTGGTCTGGTAGCCGGCCTCGCTGGCCCAGCGCACCAGATGCTTGTCGATGAGGTTGGTCAGCTCCTCGGCGCCCGGGCAGGCGATGAGGCGCAGGTCGGCGACCTGAGGCTGGTGGAAGCAATCCTTAGGGATAATGACAGACATAATTACAGCTCCTTAAAGTTTCTTTTATCAGTTGATAAAATTAGACGTTGAAGTGCATATCCGTTATTTATTCTATCACATTTTCGGCGTTTCGACACTACAAACTTGCATCCAACCTGCATTTTCTGCGCCTTGCACATCTCTTTTTCGAAAAAGAGCCGGAGACTATGTGTTTTTTACAAAAACCATACATTCTCCGGCTCAAAAGTCATTCTTTTAAGTTTTTACCCTTACAGGGCAGCGACAGCAGCCTTCAGCTCTTCGACGCGGTCGGTGTTCTCCCACTTCACGCCCAGGTCCTCGCGGCCCATGTGGCCGTAAGCGGCCAGCTTGCGGTAGATGGGCTTGCGCAGATCGAGGTCGCGGATGATGGCGGCGGGGGTCAGGTCGAAGACCTTCTCCACAGCCTGCTCGATCTTCTCGTCGGCCACGACGCCGGTGCCGAAGGTGTCCACCATGATGGAGACGGGCTTTGCCACGCCGATGGCGTAAGCCACCTGCACCTCGCACTGCTTGGCCAGACCAGCGGCCACGATGTTCTTAGCCACCCAGCGGGTCGCATAAGCGGCGCTGCGGTCCACCTTGCTGGGATCCTTGCCGGAGAAAGCACCGCCGCCGTGGCGTGCATAGCCGCCGTAGGTATCGACGATGATCTTACGGCCAGTCAGGCCGGTATCGCCCTGAGGGCCGCCCACGACGAAGCGGCCGGTGGGGTTGATATAATACTTGGTGTTCTCGTCCAGCAGCTCGGCGGGGATGGTGGCCTTGATGACCTTCTCCATCACGTCGGCGCGCAGCTGCTCCATGCTGACGGCATCGCTGTGCTGGCTGGAAATGACCACAGCGTCCACGCGGACGGGCTTGCCGTCCACGTACTCGACAGTGACCTGGCTCTTGCCGTCCGGACGCAGATAGTCCAGCTCGCCGCTCTTGCGGACTTCGGTCAGCTTCTTGGCCAGCTTGTGGGCCAGGCTGATGGGCATGGGCATCAGCTCGGGGGTCTCGTCGCAGGCATAACCGAACATCATGCCCTGGTCGCCGGCGCCGCCGACCTCATCGTTGGTGCCGAGGGCGATGTCGGGGCTCTGGCCGTCGATGTTGGAGATGACGGCGCAGGTGTCGGCATCGAATCCGAACTTTGCGCGGGTGTAGCCGATGTCAGCCACGACCTCGCGGACGATCTTCTGGAAATCGACGTAGCAGTTGGTGGTGATCTCGCCCATGATGTGGACGAGGCCGGTGGATGCGCAGGTCTCGCAGGCCACGCGGGCGTCGGGGTCGTGGGTCAGGATCTCGTCGAGGATGGCGTCGGAGATCTGGTCGCAGATCTTGTCGGGATGGCCCTCGGTGACGGACTCAGAAGTAAACAGACAGTGCTTTGCCATTTTTGTACCTCCTTGGCGTTGGTGTGTGTGTATCGATATTGACAGCTTCCTACTCGTTCATCAAGTTTATGCAATTAAAAACGCTCAGAACCGAAGCTCTGAGCGTTGCACTCTTATCTTTCGGTTTCCCGCAGGATTTGGCACCTTATGCTCACACACAGGTTGTCGGGCTTCACAGGGCCTGTCCCCTCAGCCGCTCTTGATAAGTCGGTATTCAGTTTGTCCGGGTAATATCTTATCATTGCTTCGTCGAAATGTCAAGAAGAGTCGCACTCTTTTTTGACATTTCCCGCAGATTGATAAGGCTCAATAACCCTTTGCCTGCTCGCCGTTCAGGATCTTGACGGCGCGGGAGGTGCCCAGACGGTCTGCACCGAGGGCGAGGAACTTCTCCATATCCTCGACGGTGGAGATGCCGCCGGCGGCCTTGACCTTGCAGCGGCCGGCCACGCCCTTGACCATCAGCTCCACGTCGTGGAAGTTTGCGCCGGAGGTGGAGAAGCCGGTGCTGGTCTTGATGTAGTCAGCGCCTGCCTCGCAGACGATGTCGCACATCTTGCGCTTCTCGTCGTCGGTCAGCAGGCAGGTCTCGATGATGACCTTCAGGACCTTATCGCCCACAGCCTGCTTGACGGCACGGATGTCCTCGCGGACGGCGTCGTACTCGCCGTTCTTCAGGCGGCCGATGTTGATGACCATATCCACCTCGGCAGCGCCGTTCTCGATGGCAGTCTTGGCCTCGAAGGCCTTGGAAGCGGTGTCCATTGCGCCCAGAGGGAAACCGACCACGCAGCAGACCGGGATGCGGCCCGCCATGTACTCGACAGCCTGCTTCACATAGCAGGTGTTGATGCAGACGGAAGCCGTGTGGTTGGCGATGGCCTCGTCGCACAGGGTCTGGATCTGGGGCCAGGTAGCCTCAGGCTTGAGCAGGGTGTGATCGACGTGGGACAGGATCTCTTCACGATTCATACTTTTTTCCTCCTGAATCGAAGTTGTTTTGAAAACAGCTTCTTAGTTCTTGGTGGCACGGCGTACCTTCGCCATGCCGACAGCGCTCAGGGCAATGGCCGTTGCAGACACCGTTGCGCCGATGATGCCCAGCACAAGGCCGGAGACCAGAAATGCAAAACCTTTCAGACCACGTTTCATAATACCGTACCTCCTGAAATTATATCAGATATTTTTCTGCTGCCGGCAGAAAAATATCTCACTTACGCTTAAAAATGATGAGCTTACTGAACACATAATTCAGCACGACCACCACCACGTTGGAGAACACCTTTACCGCCATGCCCCACAGGGCCTGGGCATCGTAGAAGCTGGTGACAAAGATGGCCGTCGGCCCGTCGGCACCGCCGATGATGGCAATGGCGGCAGAGCCGTCGGAGATGGAGGGAGCGGGCGCTGCGCCGCCGGTGGCCATGTGCAGCACCGTATCCGGGCCAAACCAGCCAGCCAACAGGCTCAGCGCACCGTTCATAAAGCTCTCCACCAGAGCTGCCCCCTGTGCGGCCAGCAGGTTGCCGAAGATCATCATGATGGCGGCATCCAATACCAGTGTACCCAGACGGCAGGTGACGAATGCACCAAATTCTTTCAGCGCTTCCCTGCCCTGCGTCCGGCTGGCGAAGACGAAGGCCCGGTTGGTGACGTAGGCGAACAAAATGCAGATGACATTGTCCAGCACATTGCCCCAGCTGTTGGCGGCTTCGTAGCCGAACAGGCGGCTGAACAGCGCATACAGTACGATGTTCAGCAATGTGGTCAGCACACCAAAAACGAGATAAGCCAGCACCTCGCGGTGCTTTATAAACCAGTTTTTCATTGACGTTAAAACCTTCCGTCGCCAGCAGGGCACTACCGTTTCTGAAATAAAGAAACTTTGCTCATCCAGTATACGCCTGACCGGCACGCCAGTGGCTCTCCCTCTGAGGAAAGACTTCCCCCGGCCGGGGGAAGATGTCGCATTAGCGACAAAAAGGGGAATCTGTCGCGTCAGCGACTGAGAGGGTGATACAAAAACAGCCCCGCCGCCGTTTTCCCGGCAACGGGGCTGTAGTTCGCATTGTGTCTGATGAGACTATGCTGCGGGCTGATTACTCAGCGTCGTCGTTCAGCAGAGCCTTCATGGACAGGCTGATGCGCTTCTTGTCGAAGTCGACATCCAGCAGCTTCACGTCGACCATATCGCCGACCTTCAGTGCGTCGGAGACCTTCTCAACGCGGTCATTGCTGATCTCGCTGATGTGGACCAGACCGTCAACACCCGGCAGGATGCGGACGAATGCACCGAACTTGGTCAGGGACACGACCGGAGCATGGAAGGTGCTGCCGATGGGGTAGTTGTTCTTCAGCTGCTCCCAGGGGTTGTCCTCAGCCTTCTTGTAGCCCAGAGAGACCTTGTGGTTCTCAGTGTCGATGTCCTTCACATACACCTCGATGGTGTCGCCAACGGAGACGACCTCAGAGGGATGCTTGATGCGGTTCCAGCTCAGCTCGCTGATGTGGCACAGGCCGTCCACACCGCCGATGTCAACGAATGCACCGTAAGAGGTCAGGCTCTTGACGACGCCGGTGTAGGTCTTGCCGACCTCGACGTTTGCCCAGAACTCCTCACGCTTAGCCTTGTTCTGCTCAGCGGTGACCTTGTTGATGCTGCCGACGATCTTGCGGCCGGAGCACTCGGTGACGACCAGCTGAACGTGCTGGCCGACCAGAGCAGTGTAGTCCTCGTCGCGGCGCATAGTGGCCTGAGAACGGGGGACGAACACCTTGACGCCCTTGACGTTGACGACAACGCCGCCCTTGTTGAACTCGGTGACGTCGCCCTCGACGACCTCGCCGGACTCAGCTGCCTTGGCGATCTCTTCCATGCCCTTGCGAGATGCGAGCTTCTTGCGGGAGAGCTGGATGACGCCATCCTGATCCATAACCTTCTCGACGATGAGGTCCAGCTCATCGCCAACTTTCACCAGGTCCTCGACCTTGGCGGAGGAATCATCGGTCAGCTCGCTCAGCTTGACAAAGCCGGTCTGCTTAGCTCCGATATCCACCTGGATCTCGTTGGCAGAGATGCTGGTCACGATTCCTTTCACAATACTGCCTGCATGAACACGCTTTTCCTCGGATGCGTTCAGCATCTCCTCAAAGCTCATGCTGTCATTGATTTCTGCGCTCATACTGTTAAGTACCTCCTCAATAATAGACGATGGCGTTGAAGCCCCGGCTGTGACGCCCGCCGTCTTTACATCTGCAAACCATTCCGGCCGAAGTTCGCTCGCTGTCTCGACCGTTACGGCTCGCGTATGCTTTGCGGCGACCTGTACCAGCTTTTGGGTATTGGAAGAATGATGACCGCCAATGACAACAATGATGTCGCATTGCTGGCTGAGGTCTTCCGCTTCCTGTTGCCTCGCCCACGTCGCATTACATATTGTATCAAAAATTCGGGCGTTTGTATAGGCTTTTTTGAGAAACTCCGAACTTTCTTGCCATTTTGTTACCTGAAATGTGGTCTGTGCAACTGCAAAAATGGGCTTTTGGGGGTCAGAAGGCCCTTTCCACGCCTTCAACTGGGCCAGATCGCTGAAAACGAATACCTCTCCCCGGGTATGTCCGACGATGCCCTGCACCTCCGGATGGGACACGTCACCGGCCACCACGAGTGTCGCACCGGCGGCTTCGGCCTCGGAAGCGACTTTCTGTATCTTCTTCACGAAGGGGCAGGTGGCGTCGTGATAGGTGCAGCCCCGGGCGTCCAGCTCATCGTAAATGCTGCGTGGGACGCCGTGGCTGCGGATGACCACCTCGTAGCCCGCAGGGACATCAGCGGGGGTATCTGCTACCAGTGCGCCCCGGCGCTCGAGGTCTTCTACGGTCTGGGGGTTGTGGATGAGGGGGCCGAGGGTGGCCACCTTGCGGCCCTCATCCAGCAGACCGTAGGTCAGCTTGACCGCGCGGTCCACACCGAAGCAGAAACCCGCAGTCTTTGCAAGTCTAATCTCCATTGTGCTCTCCTAAATTCAACCTCTCCGTCATCGCTGCGCGATGCCACCTTCCCTACCGAGGGGAGGCTTTGGCATTCCGCAAGGCTTCATCTCTTCGCCAGAGGGCATCCCTATTAGGGGCAACAGCGACGACCGCCGCCAGTGGCGGAAGCAGGGAGTCGCTGTTGGGGCAGCGGCCAGCGAGACGCAAGCAATGCGCAGCGGATGCTGGGAGCCGCAACTCGGCCTTGTCGAGCGATAGCGAGACTGAGAGGTTCATCACAATTCACTCCACGCATCCAGAACGGCCTGCTTATTTTCCCGCAGTTTCTTTATGTCGCGGCGGCCTTCCATTGCAAACTGTGCAGCGGGCATGGGCTCGCCGAAGATGACACGCACCTTGCAGAACAGCTTCATCTTACCATCAGGGGTGTCGTAGTAGATGCGGCAAGGCACGACGTCCACATTTGCTGCCGCCGCGATGACGAAGAGGCCGCTCTTGAGGGGAAGGAACTTATTCTCCTGCTCCCGCGTACCCTCCGGGAAGAGCAGCAGCGTACCGCCCTCCTGACACTTTTTCACGGTGTCGTCGATGACACTGACCTCTTCTTTCGTGCCGCGGACACAGACCGCACCGGCGCACCGGAAGAACCACGACAGGAATGGGTTTATCTCGAACAGCTCTTTCTTGGCAAACACTGTCATCCGCTGGCCCCAGAACCGGGTGATGACGACGAACACCGGGTCGATGGCGGAGATGTGGTTGGGGGCAATGATGCAGCCCTTTGTGCCGATTTTTTTCAAGTTCTCCCTGCCCTCACACCGGACGCGGAAGCCGATGTGGAACACCAGCCATGCCAGTGGGACCAGAATATAATATAGTATCATCTGACCTTCTCCGTGATCATTTTCTTCATGGCCTCAAAGCTCTGCTCAAAATTCAGCTCCGAAGTGTCCAGCAGCACGGCATCGTCTGCCTGCTTGAGGGGGGCTGCGGCGCGGTGGGTATCCTGATAGTCGCGCTGCTTGACGTCGGCCAGCACATCTTCGTAGGGGGTATCGATGCCCTTCTGCTGGTACTCCTTCCAGCGGCGGGTGGCGCGGGCCTCCGGGCTGGCGGTGAGGAAGATCTTCACCGTCGCATTGGGCAGCACCACGGTGCCGATGTCGCGGCCATCCATCAGGATGTTCTGCGTCTTAGCCATGTCCCGCTGCATCTCCAGCAGGAAGGCTCGCACCGCCGGATTTGCACCCACGGCAGAAGCCGCCATTCCCACCTCTTCGGTGCGGATGGCCGTGCTGACGTCCTCGCCATTCAGATAGATATGCTGTTCGCCCTCGATAAAAGCAAACTCGAGGGTGATATTAGGCAGCAGGGCATCGACTGCCTCGTTGTCCTTCGGGTCCTTGCCCGCGCGGAGGGCGTAAAGGCCGATGGTGCGGAACATCGCACCGGTGTCCACATAAATGTAGCCGAAGTCCGCAGCCAGACGCCGCGCCAGCGTAGATTTGCCTGCGCCCGCAGGCCCGTCGATTGCAACAGAAATCATTTTTATATCTCCTTCTCTATGAATCTGAAATTTCCAGCCGCTTAAACCTCTCCGTCACGGCTGACGCCGTTCCACCGCTGGCGGCAGTCGTTGCTGCTGCCCTGCCGAGGGGGCCGTCTGCGAAGCAGACTGAGAGGTCATTCCAGATGATTCGCAAAACTCTGTGCCGTGCAGAATGCAATTTGCAGATTGTAGCCGCCGGTATAGGCGTCCACATCCAGCACTTCGCCTGCAAAGTAGAGGCCGAGGGCCTTTTTGCTCTGCATGGTCTTGGGGTCCACCTCCCGCACCGACACGCCGCCCGACGTGATGACTGCGTGGGCCAAATCGCCCCGGGCGTCGATGGACACCCGCCAGTGCTTCATCAGCTGTACCAGTTCCCGCTTCTGCTCCCGGGTGATCTGGTTTGCCCTGGTGACCGGGTCGATGCCCCAGCGGGCCACCATGACCGGCTGCATACTGGACGGCAGCAGCTTCACCAGTGCGCCCTGCGCCGCGTGGTTCGCCAGAAGGGCAAAGTCCCGGGTGATGCGGTCATAAAGCTGTTCCTCGCTGAGGGCAGGCTTCAAATCAATAAAAGCTTCGTACCTGTGCTTTTTCATGTCGCCCAGATGGCTCGACGCGCTGAGGGTCAGCGGCCCGCTGATGCCGAAGTGGGTGAACAGCATCTCGCCCTGCTCCTCGAAGATGGCTTTGCCGTCCTCGTGGAGGGTGAGGGTCACGTTCTTGAGGGCAAGGCCCATCATCTTCTTGCAGTCGGCGTCATGGCTCACGAGGCTGACAAGGCTGGGGACAGGCTCCACGAGGGTGTGGCCCGCCTGCCGGGCCAGCTTGTAGCCGTCGCCGGTGGAGCCGGTGGTGGGGTAGCTCAGACCGCCCGTTGCCACCAGCACGGCGTCCGCCTTGTACTCCCGGCCCGAAGTTCCCCGCACTCCTACGCAGCGATAGGCCGGGCCGGGCTTTTTCTTTTTCGGGCGGCGCGGATCTTCCGGCGCAGCAGGCGCTTCTTCCGGCTGGGCCAGCGGCTCCAGCAGCAGCTTTTTTGCCCCGTCGTGGACGATGTCCGCTCCGTCTGCGTACCGCAGAAGAGCCTGCCGGATCTCTTCGGCCTTGTCTGACACCGGGAACACCCGGCGTCCGCGCTCCACCTTCAGCTCCACACCGAGAGACTCAAACAGCTCCATCGTCCTGGCCGGCGGGAAAGCCCCCAGCGACGAGAACAAAAAGCGGGGGTTCGTCCGCACATGGTGCAGAAATTCCTCTGCGGTGCAGTCGTTGGTCACATTGCAGCGGCCCTTGCCGGTGACAAGAATTTTCTGAGCCGGCTTTTCCATATGTTCCAGCACCGTCACCTCATGCCCCTGCCGCAGGGCCGCGCCCGCCGCCATCAGGCCGGCAGCACCGCCGCCTACCACTAAGACCTTCATGTTTCGTTTCCTCCGCTTTTTCTTCTGTCTTCACACTTATTCTAGTTTATCATACCAGAATCGACCGCCAAAAGCAATGTGAAAAAAGCAGGTACAGCGTTCTGCTGCACCTGCCCGGAAAATTTTGCTTATTTCATGGCCTTGATGGGGTCGAGATACTTTTCGCCCTCCATGACCTCCAAGTGGATGTGGCTCTCCTCGGCACACTCACAGCTCACGCTGCCCACCTTGCCGATGGTCTGCCCGGCCGAGACGGTGTCGCCCTTTTTCACCCTGGCGTCCGTCGTGCCGCAGACCCGCCAGACCCTGCCGGAAGCGTCTTCAATGGCGACCACAGGCCCCCACTTGTCGTCCGTGCCGGTCTCCACCACCTTGCCTGCCGCCGGGGCGGTCACTTCCGCGCCCCTGCTGGCGGCGTAGTCCACACCGTTGTGGGTGCGCCAGTCACCCAGCGTCTTGCTGTAGACCAGCTCATCGCCGCTGTAGCTGTTTAAGACGCGCCCCGAGACAGGCTGCGTGGAGGCAGGCGCATCCGAACTGCTGGCAGGCAAGGACTCGGTTTGCAGCGCGGAGGGTTCGCGCACCGAACCAGAGCCAGACTGCGCACCAGAAGAGGACGCAGCCCCACCGGACGAGCTGTCGGCTTTTGGCACATTGGCCACACTGTTTGCTGCGGGTGCGTTCTGCTGCTGCCATTCGGCTTCCTCCTCTCCGGCAACGCCGGGCGACGTGTTGATGCCCTCGTCGATGCCGGGGGCGGTGCTGGACGGGCTGCGCACCGCGTCCAGATTCTGTTTGAGCTCATTGCGCACCGTGCGCACAGCCCACACCCCGGCCGCTGCCGCCGCCAGCAGGCAGGCGGTAAGCACCAGCGCAAAGGCTTTGTCCCGCAAAAACTTTCTGAATTGCTCCATCGTTCGTTACTCCAATCCATTTTGTGTACGGAATCGTTTCTTTGGTGGTAGTTTGGAGCGGCAGAGCGGGGTTTATTCATCCTTTATTCGAAAGGACACAAAAAGGCCCCGGATGACCGGGGCCTTACCTGTTGCATTGTTCTTTTTATGCAGCGCAGTCCGGGAAATTCACCACCGTGATTTCCGCCACCGCCTTTTCCACAGTCTGCAAAATATGCTCTATCTTTTCTATCGTATCTGCCGACAGAACGACCTCACCGCACTGTTCACACTTCATACAGGGGACATTTTTGATGACAACGACACAGTTTTTGAGCTGTACGGTATGAATGGTAGTATCAGGCTTCATTTCGCCCTTGCAGAAAAAGCAGGTCATGTTCATCAGTTGTTGCGGCTGCGGCTGTTCATGCCCAGCAGGCGGACGACGTAGAGGAAGATGTTGATGAAATCCAGATACAGGGTCAGTGCGCCGTAGATGGAAGCCTTCTCGGCCAGCTCGGCGTCGCCTGCATAGTAGGCGTAGATCTGGCGGAGCTTCTGGGTATCGTAGGCGGTGAGCAGCATGAACACCACCAGGCCGATGCCGCAGTAGAGCACCGAGGCACCGAAGCCAAAGCCGAAGAGCGCACCCACGAGGCTGGTGACGATCATGGCCACCAGAGCCATCATGAGGCGGGGACCCCAGCCGGTGAGGTCCTTATGGGTGGTGGTGCCATATACAGCCATGAGGCCGAAGTAGACCGCCGTGGCGAGGAAGGCCATGACCAGCGTACCTACCGAGAACATCAGGAAGTAGTAGCTCAGGACCATGCCGTTCAGGATGGCGTATCCGAAGAACGCGGCTCTTGCACCGTCGATGGACATCCTCTGCACCCGGGCGCTGAGCATGAACACCAGTGCCAGCTCACCGATGGTAAGCAGGAAGTAAAGCGAATTGACCAGATAGATAAGGGACGTGGTCGCCGTGATATAGGCCATTGCGAAGGTGACGAGCAGGCCGCCGGCCATCCAGCGGTAGGTGCGGGTCATATAGTCCGATGCGCTCATCGAAGGCTCCGCATAGCCGCGGTCATAGTTGTTGTAATCCATAAGGAATCCTCCATTCAAAATCAGGGCATCGGCCTCGGCCTTGCCCCGGTCTACGAAATATAGTATACTGCATAGAAATGAACGATTCATGAAAAAGGCTGTGATATTTGATGTCCCTCGGACTTTATCTGCATATTCCTTACTGTTTTTCCAAATGCCGGTATTGTGATTTTTACTCCGCCCCCGGCCAGCGCGGCGTCCCCCGGGCCTATGTGGACGCTTTGCTTCGGGAACTCTCCCGGTTTGCGCCGGACGCGCCCCTGCGGCCGGACACCCTTTATTTCGGCGGTGGAACGCCCAGTCTGCTGGACCCGGCAGACGCCGCCCGGCTCATCGCCGCCGCACAGCCCCTGCCCGGAGCCGAGATCACGCTGGAAGCCAACCCTGAGACCGTGCCCGAAGACTCTCTCCGGGCATTCCGGGAGGCGGGCGTCAACCGCATCTCCTTCGGCGTCCAGTCGGCCCGGGACAGCCAGCTCAAGACACTGGGCCGCCCCCACACGGCAAAGCAGGCGCGGGCCGCTTTCGCCGCCGCACGCCGTGCCGGGTTCAAGAACATCAGCGGCGACATCATGCTGGCCCTGCCCCACTATACGCAGGCCGAGTTCGACGAGACGCTGGAGCTGATCGAGGATGGCGGCGCGGCCCACATTTCCGCCTACCTCTTGAAGATCGAGCCCGACTCCGCCTTTGGCCGGACGCCCCCCGAGGGTCTGCCCACCTCCGACGAGGCGGCAGACTTCTACCTCTACGCCGTCGAGCAGCTGGAGCATCATGGCTACCGGCAGTATGAGATCTCCAACTTCGCCCGCCCGGGCTATGAGGGAAAGCACAACCTCATCTACTGGGACTGCGGCGACTATCTGGGCATCGGCCCTGCGGCCCACTCCTGCATGGGCGGCAAACGGTTCTACTACCCCGCCGACACCGAAGCCTTTCTGCGGGACGAGGCCGCGCCCGTCATGGACGGCGGCTGCGGTGCGGAGGATTATCTCATCCTGCAGCTGCGTCTGCGCAAAGGTCTGAGCCTCGACGAATACAAAAAACGCTATGGCAGGGAGCTTTCCACCGCACAGCTGGCCTTTGTGCAAAACTGCGTGAAGAGCGGCTACGCCAGCTTTGACGGCCACACCCTCGCCCTCACGCCCGCCGGGCTCATCGTACAGAACAGCATCCTTGCCGAGCTGCTGTGAGCCTCAGTGAACAGCAAAGCTCATCGCCGCCAGCACAAAAACACCGATGATGCTGGTAATGCGGCTCACCCTCTGCATCGCGTAATACCATTCGGTGGGCTCACCGCCGTACACTTCCAGCCCGTGGCGGAGGTTCCAGAACAGCAGCGGGAACCGGACATCCAGCACAAGGAGCACCACCAGCGCCCCTATCGGCAGCAGGAACGCCACGCTGCCCCGGGTCTCCCGCCGCCCGCCGACGGCCACATTATAGAGCCAGTTACAGCTGGGCCAGAGGTCGGATCTCTGGTATTCGCCGTTGACGATGACGTTCACCTCGTCGGCAAGGCCCCCATCGTCTTCCCGCCACAGGATGGCGTCGCCGGGGTCGCCCAGCGCGGTCCCGGTAAAAATGACCACTCCGTCCTGCTCGATTTTTACGCCCGGGTCGCTCATGCCCTCGGCTTTCGATTCGAGCCGATAGTGCCGCGTCTCTCCGTCCATCGTGAAATCCACTTCCGCACCGTTTTCCGTCTGAGCAACCTGCACGGTGTAGGCGGCATACGCATCTTTGCCCGAAAAGCTGCCGTCGGCCTGACGATACAAAAAGGCATCCCGCAGCCAGACCCCCGGGCGGAGGGCGGCCCAGAGATAGAGCACAGCGAGAAGCAGCGCGGTAAGAACGCAGAGCAGGCAGCTCGTCTTTTTCTCCATGGTCAGGCTCCTTTCGTTTCAGCCCAGTTCGATCACTTTCCATCCCAGCTCCCGGATGGCTTCTTGATCATGGGTCGCCAGCAGGGTGGGCTTTGTGCCGCAGCGTGCCTTGAGCATGGCTGCGGCTTTTTTCATGGCGGCGGGGTCCATGCCGGTGAAGGGCTCATCTAACAGAAGGGTGTCGCTCTCGGCCCAGAGAGCGCGCAGCAAAGCGGTGCGGCGCTTCTGTCCGCCGGAGAGCTTCCGGGCAGGCAGGGCAAGGGCCTCGCCATCCAGTCCTAATTGTATAAGGTCGTCTCGTATCTGCTCTTTGTATTGTGTTTTGACCTTGTACTGTTCTGCGGGCAGCACCAGCGCCACATTCTCTTCGGCGGTCAGCTGGGGGCAGAGCCTGTCTTCCTGAAAGACCGCGCCGACCCGGCCCACGCCCTCCACGCTGCCGGAGGTGGGCGCTTCCAGCCCCATCAGGATGCGGAGCAGGGTCGTCTTGCCCCAACCGCTTGGCGCCCAGAGCACCGCCGGGCCGTCCACAGTAAGAGAGAGGTTTTCGAAGAGGATCTTCTCTCCGAATCGTTTAGACAGGTTCTTTATTTCCAGTTTGTTGTTGGTTTCACTCATTTTTCAGCCCCCTCTTCGCCCAGAACTGCCGCTACCGCTTTATCCAGCAGAGCGAGGAACAGCTTTTCGAATACGGCGCTCAGCAGGATGATGACGAAGGTCCAGGCAAACAACTCCCCGGTGGAAAGGGTAATTTTTGCCCGGTAAAGCGCGTCGCCGATGCTGCCGTCCGGCAGGCCGATGACCTCTGCTGCTACGCCGCTCTTCCAGCAGATGCCCAGCGCCACGCTGCACCCCTGCCGGAACGCGGGCAGCACCGCCGGGAGCCAGACCGCCCGCAGACGCCGCCCCAGAGGCAGACGAAACACCTGCGCCATTTCGAGAAGCTGGCGGTCAGCACTCCCGATGCCGGTGCGCACTGCGCTGTAGAGAACGGGCAGCACCATCAGAAAGCTGATCAGGACGGACAGCGACGAGCCGCTGACCCACACCAGCGCCAGAATGATGAAGCTCGCCACCGGAGTAGCCTTGACCAGCTGCATCACGGGGGCGAGAAGGGCGTCCACCCACTCCCACTTTTCGGCGGCCACCGCCAGAATGGCGCTGGACAGAACGCCCAGCCCGAAGCCCAGCAGGATGCGCCCGGCGCTGAAACCGATGCGCTGCCAGAACTCGGCCTGCGGCAGCAGCTCCACCAGCGTACCGATGGCCTGCACCGGTGAGACAAGAAAGACTTCCTGCCCGATGGCCGCAGCCGCCGCCTGCCAGACGCCCAGCCAGAACACCGACGCCGCTAAGATTTGAATGCGGCGTTTTTTTGTTTTATCCATGTATTTCTTTGCTCCTGTTCGTTTTCTCGCTTTCAGAATATCACATCATGTATGAGAATACAATCCTTCATCTTTTCTTCTCTTGACATGAAGGTCATAAAACACTACACTGGAATAAAGTAATCCTGATTCTACGTGCCTCCGCGCACAGATGGGAGAGATGACCATGCACGATTCCGCTCAGGCCCTCCGGGGCAAAAAGCTCCTTCTGGTGGGGTTCACCCTGTTCTCGATGTTCTTCGGGGCAGGCAACCTCATCTTCCCGCCCTTTCTCGGCGCACAGGCCGGGACGGCGCTCTGGCTCGCTTTTGTGGGCTTTGCCGTCAGCGCCATCGGTCTGCCCATCGCGGGCGTGGCAGCAGTGGCCCGGGCGGGCGGTCTGCCTGCGCTGGCCGGGCGGGTCCATCCCCGCTTCGCACAGGTGTTCGCTGTGCTGGTCTATCTGTCCATCGGACCCTGTCTCGCGATCCCCCGCACGGCCAGCACCTCGTTTGAGATGCTGACGCCGCTGGTGGGGCGGAGCACACCGGGACAGTTCATCTACTCCCTCGTGTTCTTTGCTGCGGCGTACTTCGTGGCCCTCAAGCCCGAAAAGCTGACCCAGCGGCTGGGCCGCATCCTCTGCCCTGCCCTGCTGGTGCTCATCGTGGTGCTGTTCACGGGCTGCATCCTCCGCCCGGCCGCGCCCGGCTACGGCACGCCTGCCGAGGCTTACGCCGCCCTCCCCGCCGCACAGGGCGTGCTGGACGGCTATCAGACCATGGACGCGCTGGCAGCGCTCAACTTCGGCGCGGTCATCGCGCTGAACCTTCAGGCGGTGGGCATCACGGAGGAGTCCGCCGTCCGGCGCGGCACCATCCGGGCCGGGTTCATCGCGGGCGGGATGCTGCTGGTGGTCTACGCCATGCTGACCCACATCGGCGGCATCTCGGGGGCTGCCTTCCCCGGCAGCGACACCGGTGCCGCCGTCCTGACGGCACTGGCCGACGGCCTGTTTGGCCGGGTGGGACAGGTGCTTCTGGCCGCCATCTTCGTCATCGCCTGCTTCAACACCTGTGTCGGCCTCATCGCCAGCGTAGGCGAATACTTCCACGAGCTTCTGCCCCAGCTGCCCTACCCCACCATTGCAGCCTTCTTCGCGCTGATGAGCATGCTGCTGGCGAACATCGGCCTTGCGGGCATCCTGAGCCTTTCCGTCCCGGTGCTGAACGCCATCTACCCCATCGCCATCATCCTCATCGTGGTGGAGTTCCTGCCCGGACGATTCCAGCGGACATCGGTCTGGCGGCTGGGCATCCTCTTCACGGCCATCCAGAGCATCCCTGCCGCCCTGCCCTTCGGCCCCCTCTCCACCTTGATGAACGCTCTGCCCCTGAGCAGCCTCGGCTTTGGCTGGCTGCTGCCGGCCCTCATCGGCATCGGCGCGGGCCTTCTGATGTAAGAAAAACTGCCGCACGGCTGTGCGGCAGTTTTCCTTGTTTCAAAGCTTACTTTGCAGAGTTGCGGATCGCCGCCATGACCTTGCGCAGGACGGACGGCTCGGTGTAGTAGAAGTTATCGTCCGGCAGCTTGCCGCCCACGGCGGCGGGAGAGGCATCGTAGAGCACCTGCAGGTAAGCAGAGATGTCTTTCTTCATCTCCTGACCGTTGCGGTAAACAATGTTGCACTTGGGCAGGGCCTTCTTGGCGATCGCAGCCTTGGCCACCACGCCGACTTCCTCACAGAGGGCGGCGGTGCCGTCGATGTCCTCGTTGGCCGCCTTGACGCTCTTCTGGTAGTCGGTCAGGAAAGCTGCGATGACATTGGGGTTCTGCTTTGCGTACTCGGTGCGCACCACGGTGACGCCGGTGATGAGCTGGGTGTCACAGACCCTGTTCCATTCCCTGGTCAGGTCGAGAACGACGCGGAGGCCGCTGTCCTTCATCTGGGCAGCGGTGACGTAGGGCTGAGGCAGGACGGCGATGGCATCCTTCCTGGCAGCGGCCATCTGGGCCGTGACCTCGGAAGCCTCGCTGTAGTATTCGATCTTCACGTCCTTGTCGGGGTCGAGGCCGTTCTTCTTGAGCAGATAGCGCAGGACGTACTCGGGCGTCGTGCCTTTGCCGGTGGAAAGGATGGTGCGGCCCTTGAGGTCGGCAAAGCTGTGGACGGTATTGCCCTTCTCCACGACGTAGAGGACGCCCAGCGTGTTGACGGCCATGACCTGGATGCCGCCGTTCGTCTTCTGGTAGAGGGTCGCGGCGAGGTTGGCCGGGATCGCGGCCATGTCGAGTTCGCCCTTGATGAGCTTCGGCACGATCTCATCGGCAGCGCCGTAGAGCTGCAGGTCATAGTCGAGGGAAGCCGTGCCGTCCTTCTCCATGCTCAGCAGGTTGACGAGGCCCATGGTGGTGGGGCCTTTCAGGCCGGCGATGCGCACTTTTTTGCTCGTTTTGGCCGATGCGCCGCAGGCCAGCACGCTGATCATCAGCACCAGCGACAGCAGCAGAGATGTCAGTTTTTTCATAGGATTCAGCTCCTCACTTTCATTGGGAGAAATTTTCCCGCAAAAAATTTGCAAAACCATTTGCTTTACGCCCTCAAGTTTACTATAATAAGAGAAAAAATACCGTTGCACACGCAACGGAATCGCAGAAGGGCGGTGAGGGCCCGGGGAAAACCTCACGGAATGGGTATGGAAAATTATCTTCCGCTGTTACAATCCACCTCTCTGTTCGCCGGGCTGGAAGCCGAAGCGCTCCGGGTCCTGCTGGGCGAAGTGGGGGCCGTATTGCGCACCTACAGCCGGGGCGAGACCCTCGTGCTGGCCGGACAGCCGAACCGCCGGGTGGGCGTGGTGCTCTCCGGTGCCATCGAGGCCTATCATTCCGCCGCCAGCGGGGCGCGTCTGCCCATCAGCCAGATGGGGCCGGGCGGTGTGTTCGGCGACGTGCTGGGCGGCTCGAGCCTTTCCAGCCCGGTGACGGTGGTGGCCTCGGCCCCCTGCGAGGTGCTGCTGGTGCCTTACGAGAAGCTTCTGCTGCCCGGGGCCGACCCGGCCCGCCAGCGGGTGCTGCAGAATCTTGTGCGCACCATCAGCGACAAATACCTCCTGCTCTCCCGCCGGGTAGACCTGCTGCTGCTCAAGAGCCTGCGGGCCAAGGTGTGCGCCTACCTGCTCAGTGAGGCCGAGGTACATCACAGCCTCACCTTCACCGTCCCCTACTCCCGCATCCGGCTGGCCGACTACCTCAACTGCGACCGCAGCGCCCTCTCCCGGGAGCTGAGCCTGATGCAGCGGGACGGCCTGCTCGAGACCTATAAGAGCAGCTTCAAGCTGCTGGAACCGGACGCGCTGCGGCGCATGGTGCTGTAACAGCTTCTCCCTTTGGGAGAGCCTTATATAGAAGGAGAACTTCATCATGTCCAAACCGATTTTATGGATCGTCATTCCCTGCTACAACGAAGAACGGGTGCTGCCCATCACGGCCCCCATGTTCCTGAAAAAGATAAACGACCTCGCCGCAGCGGGCCTTATCAGCGAGAAGAGCCGGGTGCTCTTCGTCAACGACGGCTCCCGCGACGCCACCTGGTCCCTCATCCAGAAGTTCGCCTCTGAGGATGAGCACTTCATCGGCATCTCCCAGAGCCGGAACCGCGGCCACCAGAACGCCGTGCTGGCCGGGCTGATGGAGGCGCTCCACAGCGGCAGCTGCGACATCACCATCTCCATCGACTGCGATGGTCAGGACGACATCAACGCCATGGATGAGATGGTCAAAAAGTATCTGGACGGCGCCGAGGTAGTCTACGGCGTGCGCAGCCGCCGGGACACCGACACCTTCTTCAAGCGGTTCACCGCCGAGGGCTTCTACCATGTGATGAACGCGCTGGGCGCGGACATCGTCTTCAACCACGCCGACTACCGGCTCATCAGCACCCGGGTGCTGGAGAGCTTCGCCGACTACCGCGAGGTGAACATCTTCCTGCGGGGCATGGTGCCGCTGGTGGGCTACCCCAGCGACACCGTCTACTACGAGCGCCACGAGCGTCTGGCCGGCGAGAGCCACTATCCCCTCAGCAAGATGCTGGCCCTCGCCTTCGACGGCATCACCAGCCTGTCGAACAAGCCCATCCGCCTCATCACCGGCGCAGGCATCGTGGTCAGCCTCATCAGCTTCATCGGCGTCATCTGGGCCATCGTGCAGGCTGTTCTGGGCAGCGCCGTGGCGGGCTGGGCCTCCACCATCTGCATCGTCTGCTTCATGAGCGGCGTCCAGCTGGTGTGTCTGGGCGTCATCGGCGAATACGTCGGCAAAATCTATATGGAGACCAAGGCCCGCCCCCGCTACATCATCAGCGAGCGCACATGGGCTCCCTACGAAAGGAAGTATCACGGATGAGCAAACAGAGCTGGAAAGGCAGCACCCTCTTGAACCCGGAGCCGCCGGTGCTGGTCTCCTGCGGCGGGCTGGATAAGCCCAACCTCATCACCATCGGCTGGACCGGCACCATCTGCACCCAGCCCAGCATGGTGTCCATCAGCGTCCGCCCCGAGCGGTACAGCCACCACCTCATCAGGGAGAGCGGCCAGTTTGCCATCAACCTGCCCACCGAGGCACTGGTGAAGTCGGTGGACTGGTGCGGCGTCAGGAGCGGCCGGGACTTCGATAAATTCGCGGCCTGCAAACTCCATTCTGCCCCCGGCTCGGTGCTGACAGACTGCCCCATCCTCGAAGAAAGCCCCGTCAACCTCGAGTGCAGGGTCACGCAGGTCATCCCGCTGGGCAGCCACGACCTCTTTCTCGCCGAAGTAGTGGCCTGCGACGTGGACGAGAGCCTGCTGGACGAGAACGGTAAGCTCTGCCTCGACAAGGCCAGGCTCATCGTCTACAGCCACGGCGAATATCTGGCTCTGGGCAAAAAGCTGGGGACCTTCGGCTATAGCGTGCGGAAGAAAAAAACACGGCGGAAATAACTTCCCCGTGCTTGACAATTCGCGTAAAACAAACTATACTAAAAATAGAAAAGGCACTGCGACAAGCGGTCAGCCTCATTCAAGAACTATGGCTCAAAAATTGAACCGTCGCCTTTGCCGAGGTGGCGGTTCAGCGTTTTTTCACGATAATGGTGATCGTAAACTCACCAATATGGAAAGTAATCCGCATTGCCTCACCCCCTTTCGGGAAGTGTAAGCCAACCGCCTGCCGTATGTGCAGTGCCTTACCGCCAAAGCAGCAAAATCAGTATAACACAGTTTTCGACAATCTGCAATCACAAAAGCCGCAGGATGCATTGCGCATCCCGCGGCTTCGATTTTATTTCAGCAGATCACTCAGACATCTGACCGTCCGGCCGTGATAGCCCGTGACCGTCTCGGCATGGAGCAGACTGCTCAGCACACTTTCCTCCACGCACTCGGCCACCGCCCGGAACAGCGGATTGATGGCGTCGTCGTGGACCATCCCCATCGGCAGAACGGCCTTTTCGGAGTAGTGCGGCACCCGGTTGGCGGTGGTGAAGGCAATGACGATCTCGCCGGAGCCGTTGCCGCAGAAAGAGCCGGTGCGGGACAGGCCCACCAGCGCCCGGTGGCAGAGCCGCCGCAGCTGACGCTCACTCAAGGGGATGTCCGTCGCCAGCACCGTGATGATGGAGCCCTTGTCCTCGTGGGGCGGGATGTGGGCGTCCAGCAGGCTCTGGATGGGGGTGCCTGCCACTACGAGGTCATCGAAGACGGCGTGGTTGGAGAGCACCAGCGCACCGATGGTGTACGGTTTTCCGTCCAGCTCCACCACACGGGAGGCCGAGCCGATGCCGCCCTTCAGGCCGTGGCAGCGCATTCCCCGGCCCGCGCCCACAGCGCCCTCGGCGAAATCGGCGCGGCAGTCGGCCAGCGCGGCCCGCACATTTTCTTCTGTGACGTGGAGGCCCCGGATGTCGTTGAGGCCGCTGTCGTTGCACTCGCAGACCACCGGGTTGACGCTGCCGGTGGTCTCGCAGATGTCGGGGTTCTTATCCAGCATATACTTCACCAGCGCTGTCTCCACAGTGCCTACGCTGAGGGTATTGGTGAAGAGGATGGGCGTTTCCAGCGTCCCCAGCTCGTCGATCTGGACAAGGCCGGTGGTCTTGCCGAAGCCGTTGATGACATGGCTGGCCGCCATCACTTTATCGTGAAAAATATCGCCCTGATGGGGCAGCAGCGCGGTCACGCCGGTCTGGACGTCGCCGTCCGCCAGTGTGCAGTGGCCCACCGTCACGCCCGGCACATCGCTTATCTTGTCCAGCGGCCCGCAGGGCAGTTTGCCTACCCGGATGCCCCGGCTCTTCCATTTTGCTTCGATTCCCATAAGTATCCTCCTTGCAAAAATGCTCCCTCCTCACCAGACGGAGAGGGCTGATTTTATTCTTCCTCGTGCTCCACCTTGCTGATAGCGCCCAGGTCGTAGGGCGTATTCTGGTAGACGTAGTAGTTCAGCCAGTTCTCATACAGCAGGTGTGCGTGAGCACGCCAGCGGAAGAGAGGCGGCTGCTCGGGGTCGTCGTTGGGGTAATAGTTCTTTGGCACCGCGATGGGCAGGCCCTTGCCGACATCCCGCTTGTACTCGGCGTCCAGCGTGTACTTGTCGTACTCCGGGTGGCCGGTGACGAAGATCTGTCGTCCATTCTCGGTGCTCATCAGGAAGGGGCCGGCCTCGTCGCTCTCGGCGAGGATGCGCAGAGCCTTGCAGTTCAGCACGTCCTCCCGGCTGATGCCGGTGTGGCGGCTGTGAGGGGCGTAGAACACCTCATCGAAGCCGCGCACCAGCGGGTTCGAGGGACGGGTGACTTTATGCTCGAAGACGCCGAACATCTTCTGGTCGAGAAGCTGCTTGCGGATGCCATAGTGATAATAAAGCCCCGCCTGTGCGCCCCAGCAGACATGAAGGGTGGAGTAGACGTTCGTCTCACTGAAGTCCATGATCTCGCACAGCTCCTGCCAGTAGTCCACCTGTTCGAAGTCGATCTTCTCCACAGGCGCACCGGTGATGATCATGCCGTCGTAGCGGTTGTTCTTCACCTCGTCAAAGGTCTTATAAAACGCCTCGAGGTGGGCCGCAGAGACATGGGTCGCCGCATGGCTGGCCGTCTGCAGCAGGGTCATGTGGACCTGAATGGGCGTATTGGCCAGCAGGCGGGCGATCTGGGTCTCGGTGGCGATCTTGGTCGGCATGAGGTTCAGGATGAGGATCTCCAGCGGACGGATGTGCTGGGAAAGCGCCCGTTCCCGGTGCATGACGAAGACGTTTTCCTCGTAGAGGGCATCGTAGGCGGGAAGAGTCTTGGGGATGATCAGCGGCATAGCATCGTTGCTCCTTTTGACGGTTTTAGCGGGAAGTTTTTATCTGCATCCGGAGACGCTTTTTTCACGGGAAGGGGCCGAAACCGGCAGATGGCGCTGACCGTGTTTCTTAAATCTTATCCAGCGCCTGTGCAATATCGGCGATGAGGTCTTCGCTGCTCTCGAGGCCGCAGCTCATCCGCACCAGCTCAGCAGGCACACCGGCAGCGGCCAGCTGCTCGTCGTTCATCTGGCGATGGGTGCTGGAAGCCGGGTTCAGGCAGCAGGTGCGGGCATCGGCAACGTGGGTCTCAATGGCGGCAAGCTTCAGCTCCTTCATAAAGGTGCTGGCGGCTTCGCGGCCGCCGGCCAGGCCGAAGGAAACGACGCCGCAGCTGCCGTTCGGCAGATACTTCTCGGCCAGTGCATGGTAGGGGCTGGACTCGAGGCCGCAGTAGTTGACGTAAGCCACTTTCGGGTGAGCCTCAAGGAACTTTGCAACGGCCATGCCGTTGGCGCAGTGGCGCTGCATCCGGACGTGGAGGCTCTCAAGGCCGAGGTTCAGCATATAGGCGTTCATGGGGGACTGCATCGAGCCGAAGTCGCGCATGAGCTGTGCGGTGGCCTTGGTGATGAAAGCACCCTCTTTGCCGAAGCGCTCCGCGTAGGTGATGCCATGATAGCTCTCATCGGGAGTACACAGGCCGGGGAACTTCTCGGCGTGGGCCATCCAGTCGAACTTGCCGCCGTCCACGATGGCACCGCCCAGCACAGCGCCATGGCCGTCCATGTACTTGGTGGTGGAGTGGGTCACGATGTCGGCGCCCCACTCGAAGGGGCGGCAGTTGACCGGCGTGGGGAAGGTGTTGTCCACGATGAGCGGTACGCCGTGGGCGTGTGCGGCCTTGGCGAACTTTTCGATGTCCAGCACGGTGAGGGCAGGGTTGGCGATGGTCTCACCAAACACGACCTTGGTGTTGGGCTGGAACGCGGCATCCAGCTCTTCCTCGCTGCACAGCGGGTCCACGAAGGTGGCGGTAATGCCCATCTTCTTCATGGTGACGGAGATGAGGTTGAAGGTGCCGCCGTAGATGGTGCTGGATGCCACGATGTGGTCGCCTGCCTCGCAGATATTGAACAGTGCAAAGAAGTTGGCGGCCTGACCGCTGGACGTCAGCATGGCGGCGGTGCCGCCTTCCAGCTCGCAGATCTTTTTCGCCACCATATCGCAGGTGGGGTTCTGCAGGCGGGAGTAGAAGTAGCCGTCGGCCTCGAGGTCGAACAGCTTGCCCATGTCCTCGCTGGTAGCGCACTTGAACGTAGTGGACTGGATGATGGGGATCTGGCGGGGTTCGCCGTTGCCGGGGGTGTAGCCGCCCTGCACGCAGATGGTATCACGGTTCATTGCAACATACTCCTTTACTGGGTTTGTCTGTATAGCACAATTCCCCGCAGGAGCATGAGCCTCCTGCGGGGAATCGAAACGTTAAATTTTAGTTCCCGTTCAGGGGCTTAGACTGGAACTCCTTCCGTCAAAGCCTGTCGGCTTTGCCACCTCCCTCAAAGAGGGAGGCTTTGGCAATACCGGAAAGTTTTCCTCTTTGCCAGAGGCTCCCTCTCCGAGGGAGCTGGCGCACGAAGTGCGACTGAAGGAGTTACTTTCTCAGCCGCTTATCGCTCCTGGTCGCCCAGAAGGTACCGACGGTCTGGAACACCTGCACCATGAGCACCAGCAGCACGACGCAGACGATCATGATGTTGGTCTGGTAGCGGTAGTAGCCGTAGGACAGAGCGATCTTGCCCAGACCGCCGCCGCCGATGACGCCGGACATGGCCGAGTAGCCGAGAATGGTCGTCAGGGCAGTGGTCATGCTGGAAATGAGGCCGGGCAGACACTCGGGGATCATGACCTTGGTGATGATCTGGAAGGGAGTCGCGCCCATGCTCTGGGCAGCTTCCACGACGCCCTCGTCCAGCTCACGCAGACTGGTCTCCACCAGACGGGCCACGAAGGGGAAGGCCGCGACCACCAGCGGAACGATGGTGGCCTTGGTGCCGACGGTGGTGCCCACAATGGCACGGGTCAGCGGGAAGACGCAGATCATCAAAATCAGGAACGGCACGCTGCGCAGAATGTTGATGACGATGTTCAGAATGTGCATCAGCCAGCCCGGCAGGGGCAGGACGCCGTCCTTATCGCCAGCCACCAGCAGAACGCCCAGCGGCAGGCCCAGAACCAGAGAAAATGCCGTGGAGAGGACGGTCACGTAGAACGTCTCCCAAATGGCGAAGCCATAATCTGCAAAGCTCATTCTCCGGTCACCTCCTCAACGGTCACACCATTCTGGCTGCGCATATAGGCCGCAGCCTGCTTTGCCTGTTCGGTATCACGGGGAAGTTTGAGCAGCATGGAGCCGTAGCACTGGCCGCTCAGATCGCGGGTGTCGGCGCTGAGCACAGACACGAGGATGCCCTTCTCCGCAGCAAGGCTCGCCACCAGCGGCTTTGCGGCGGACGAACCATTGAACGTAACACGGACCACGTGATCGTCGGGCGCAAAGCTCGAGAGGTCGCGGGCTGCGCTGCCGCCGTTGGGGGCGACGAGGCGCCTGGCCGCAGCCGTCTTGGGATTCGCGAAGATCTCGCGCACCTCACCCTGCTCCACGACCACGCCGCCGTCCAGAATGGCGACGGAGTCGCAGATCTCTTCCACAACGCTCATCTGGTGGGTGATGACCACCACGGTGATGCCCAGCTTCTTGTTGATGTCCTTGATGAGGGTCAGGATGGCGTGGGTCGTGTTGGGATCCAGCGCACTGGTGGCCTCATCGCAGAGCAGGACTTTGGGGTTGGTAGCCAGCGCACGGGCAATGGCGATGCGCTGCTTCTGGCCGCCGGAGAGCTGGGCCGGGTAGGCATTGGCCTTATCGGGCAGGCCCACCATTTCCAGCAGCTCCCTGGCGCGCTTTTCGGCATCGGCCTTCTTCACGCCCGCAAGCTCCATCGGGAAGCAGATATTCTTCAGGCAGCTGCGCTGCATCAGCAGATTGAACTGCTGGAAGATCATGGTGATGTCGCGGCGGCGCTCACGCAGGGCTGCGGGAGACAGGGTCTCCATCGCGGTGCCGTCGATGACGACACTGCCCTCGGTGGGGCGCTCCAGCAGGTTGATGCAGCGCACCAGCGTGGATTTGCCCGCGCCCGACATACCGATGATGCCGTAGATGGAGCCATCGGGGATGGTCAGGTCGATGTTCTTCAGCGCATTCACCGCGCCGTCCTTCATCTGGAAGGTCTTGGAAAGGTGTTTGATCTCGATCACGATTTACTCCTTCATTGGTAAAGCTCAGCCCACGATGGGTGCCAGGCTGTCCTGCTTGCCGCCGTAGATGCCCATGGGCTCGACGTGGATGCCGGCGACGGTCACCAGATGGGTACCCTTCTCCTCGTTGAAGTTGTCCAGATACGGCTGATGCTGGAAGTAGTTGGTGTCGCACTGGCCGTCCTCGACGATGGTGTTGGGGATCACATAGTCGTCATACTCCTGAATGTCCAGAGTGATACCCTTAGCGGCCAGAATGTCCTTGCAGACCTCCAGGACCTCGCAGTGGGGAGCGGGAGTAGCAGCGCAGCTGACGGTCTCGCCGTTCAGTGCCTCGTAGTCGATGGAAGCGTCATAGCCATCGGTCGGGGTCTCGACGACGGAGACGACAGCGCCCTTGTAGTTCTCATCCATGAAGTCCTTGACCTGCTGGCTCTGCAGAGCGGCGACGAGGGCCTTGATCTTGGGCTCGTTCTCGTTGCCCTCCTTGCAGACCAGAACATTGACGTAAGCAGAAGAGCCGTCCTCCATTGCCAGAGCGTCGGTCATGGGGTCCAGACCAGCGGAGATGGCGTAGTTGGAGTTGATGACAGCGTAGTCCTCGTCCTGCAGGACGTTGGGGACCTGAGCAGCCTCGACCTCATCGACGGTGACGTTCAGGGGGTTCTCCTCGATGTCATTCTTGGTGGCGGTCAGGCCGGCGTCAGCCTTCAGCTTGAAGAAGCCGTTCTTCTCCAGCAGGGTCAGAGCGCGAGCTTCGTTGGTGGTGTCGTTGGGGACAGCGACCTTCACCTTGTCCAGCTTTGCCACAGCGGAAGCAGCCTCAGAAGAAGCGGCAGTGCTGGAAGCAGCAGAGCTTGCGGTGGAAGAAGAGCCGCCGCAGGCGGTCAGGGCAGCAGCAGCGGCTGCGACACCGGTAACTTTCAGAAAATCACGACGAGTAATCATAGTTTTTTCCCTCTCTATTATTGGATATAATGTACAGCGGCGGCGCGGCACAGTCCGCGCCCGCCTTGAACGGAAGCATCAAAAAAGCCTCCGTCCCTGCCAGCCATGCGCTGCACAAGGACGGAGGCCTGAAACTTCCGTGGTACCACCTTGGTTCACAGCATCCTCGCGGACACTGCCTCAAAACTGCGGCAGGATTTTTTCTGCTTACAGCCGGACGCTTTAACGGGCGCACCCGTCGCGGACTAGTGCTCTTGCTCTTCGTCCGCGCAGCTCCGAGACCATTTTCGGCTCCCTGTTTCCTGCCCTTTTCCACCTGCCGGGCTCTCTGGTAAGGCTCATGCGAAAGCTTACTCTTCTCTTCACAGCCATTTTAGTGATATTGCGTTTATTGTACTCGCCTCGACGGGATTTGTCAACCCCTTAAAACAAACTTTTTCAGTAGGGAATTGAAGATCCTTCGCCCGTGAGACAAAATATGCCCCCGCGCTGTGTGCGCGGGGGCATATTCAGAAGCTTATCTATCAGCCCTGCTCCTGCTGTGCCTTCTTGGCTTCGAGAGCCAGAATGGCGTCGCGGCGGCTCAGGTTGATGCGGCCCTGCTGGTCGATGTCCGTCACCTTGACGACGATGGCATCACCCACAGCAACAACATCTTCCACCCGCTCGACACGCTTGGTGTCCAGCTTGGAGATGTGGACGAGGCCCTCCTTGCCCGGAGCGATCTCGACGAAGGCACCGAAGTTCATCAGACGGGTGACCTTGCCCTTGTAGATGGCACCGATCTCGGGGTCTTCCACGATAGTCCTGATGGTGAAGATGGCGCGCTTTGCGTCCTCCTGATCCACAGCGGAGACGAAGACGTGGCCGTCCTCCTGCACGTCGATCTTGCAGTTGCAGGTGGCGCAGATGTCCTGAATGACCTTGCCGCCCTTGCCGATGACGTCCTTGATCTTATCGGTGGGGATCATCATGCTGAACATCTTGGGGGCCCAGCGGCTCAGCTCGTGGCGGGGCTCTGCGATGACGGGCTTGATGATCTCATCGAGGATGTACAGACGGCCCTTGCGGCACTTCTCGAAGGCCTCGGCGATGATGTCGTAGGTCAGGCCGTCGATCTTAATATCCATCTGGATGGCGGTGATGCCCTTGCGGGTGCCGCCCACCTTGAAGTCCATATCGCCGTGGAAGTCCTCGACGCCCTGAATGTCCAGCATGGTCATCCAGCGGTCGCCCTCGGTGATGAGGCCGCAGGAAATGCCGGCGACAGGAGCCTTGATGGGGACGCCTGCGTCCATCAGAGCCAGCGTGGAGCCGCAGATGGAAGCCTGAGAGGTGGAGCCGTTGGAAGAGAGGACCTCAGACACGCAGCGGATGGTGTAGGGGAACTCTTCCAGAGAGGGCAGCACCGGCACGAGAGCGCGCTCCGCCAGTGCGCCGTGGCCGATCTCGCGGCGGCCGGGGCTGCGGGGTGCGCGGGCCTCGCCGACGGAGTACGGCGGGAAGTTGTAGTGATGGATGTAGCGCTTGGTCTGTTCGTCGGTCAGGTCATCCATGAGCTGGTTGTCCTTGGTGCCGCCGAGGGTGCAGGTGGTGAGCACCTGGGTCTGGCCGCGGGTGAACATACCGGAGCCATGCACGCGGGGCAGGATGCCGACTTCTGCGGCCAGCGGGCGGATCTCGTTGATGCCGCGGCCATCCACGCGCTTGCCCTCGTCCAGCAGCCAGCGGCGGACGACGTACTTCTGCATCTTGTAGCTGACGAGGTCGAGGTCGGCCTCAGTCAGGTCGGGGTACTCCTCAGCGATCTTGTCCATGATGGGCAGCAGAGCGGCATCACGCACATTCTTGTCGTCGGTATCCATAGCGGCCTTGAAGTCGTCGAGATACTTCTCCTTGATGGCGTGGAACATGTCCATATCGAGGCCCACGACCTGGAAATCGATCTTCGGCTTGCCGCGCTCGGCCACGATGCCGTTGATGAAGGTGATGATCTTCTTGATCTCCACGTGAGCGGCCTTGATGGCGTTCAGCATGGTGTCCTCATCGACCTCATTGGCACCGGCCTCGATCATGACGATCTTGTCCATGGTGGCGGCTACGGTCAGGGCCAGGTCGCTCTTCTTGCGCTGCTCCTGAGTGGGGTTCAGGACGATCTCGCCGTCCACCAGACCCACCTGCACGCCGCCGATGGGGCCGTTCCAGGGGATCTCGGACACAGCGGTGACCAGAGAAGCACCGATCATGCCGGCGATCTCAGGACTGCAGTCGGGGTCCAGGCTCATGACGGTCATGGTGATGCAGACGTCGTTGCGCATCTCCTTCGGGAACAGCGGGCGCATGGGACGGTCCACGACGCGGCTGGTCAGGATGGCGCGCTCGCCGGGGCGGCCCTCACGGCGCATGAAGCTGCCGGGGATGCGGCCTGCGGCGTAGAGCTTTTCCTCGTACTCCACGTTCAGGGGGAAGAAATCGACGCCCTCGCGGGGCTTGGGGCTCATGACCACGTTGCACATCACGCAGGTCTCGCCGTAGCGGATGAGGGCGCTTGCGTTGGACAAGCCGCACATCTTGCCCATCTCCACCTTGAAGGGGCGGCCTGCCAGCGTAGTCTCGTAAACTTTGAAGTTGTCAAAGTTTTCTTTGCGGGAACCAAATTCGATTGCCATTTGGTTTGCCTCCTTATGTCCGTTTGATATTCCAAAAGGCTGCCCGCCGCGCATCATAGCAATAAATCCAGCGTCCGTGCTGCTTCACACAGGCGTTCGATTTACTGCTGCAACACGCAGCAGCGGCCTATTTGTTCCAGTGCCTGGGATACAAGGGAAAATCCAACATAAAAGAGCAAAGGGCAGGCACCCTTTGCGGTACCTGCCCTCTGTTTTCTATTACTTACGCAGACCCAGAGTTGCGATCAGAGCACGGTAACGCTCGATGTCCTTCTTCTGGAGGTAGGCCAGCAGATTGCGGCGGCGGCCAACCATCTTCATCAGACCACGGCGGCTGTGGTGATCGTTAGGGTTCTTCTTCAGGTGCTCGTTCAGCTCGTTGATGTGAGCGGTCAGCAGAGCGACCTGGACTTCGGGAGAGCCAGTGTCCTTCTCGGTCAGAGCGACTTTGGCCATAACTTCCTGCTTGTTCATAGTAACAGTACCTCTTTATAAAATTTTTATTTGCCAGCGACACAGCAGCGGGAAAACGGTACTCCCGAGTGGGCATACTCCCAGCCCCGTATCGCGGTAACAGGGCTAGTATAACAGAAACCAACGTAAAAAGCAAGAAAAATTTTTACAGATCCGCAAAAATAAGGATGTTGTTTTCCTGTCAAATCATGTTATAATCTGTCTATTGTAATAAAGAGGTAGATTGAATGACACATTGCTTTTCCCGCCGCAGCTTCCTCAAAGGAAGCGCAGCCGCCGCAGCGGTTCTTTCAAGCCCGCTCCTCCCGGCTGATGCGGCTTCTTCTGAAACCGAAAACGGCCTGTTCTCCCCTGTCTCTCCTCTCTGCCAGACCCAGTACGGCCCGGTGAAGGGCAGAGAGGGCGAAAACGGCCTGCTCTGCTGGTACGGCATCCCCTATGGCGCTGCCCCCACGGGCGAAAGCCGCTGGACAGCGCCGCAGGAGCCCGCCTGCTGGGACACAGTGCGGGACTGCACCAGCCCCGCCCCGGCGGCCTACCAGTACACCACTTTCCCCCTCGGCACCGAGGACTGCCTGACACTGGATGTCTACTCTTCTTCTGACGCCAAAAAGCGGCCCGTCCTCGTCTATCTGCACGGCAGCGCCGCCACAGGCTCATCTCTCGAGCTGCCCGGCTGCGAACTCGTGCGGGACGCGGGCTGCGTCTTTGTCGCGCTCAACTACCGGCTGGGGCTGTTCGGGTGGAACTGTCTGCCCGCCCTCACTGCCGACCCGGACGCCACCGGAAACTTTGCCCTGCTGGACATCGCCCGGGCGCTGGACTGGGTGAAGGAAAATATCCACCGCTTCGGCGGCGATGCCGACAACATCACCCTCTGCGGTTTCTCTGACGGCGGGCGGATGGCAGCGGCCCTTGCGGGCAGTCCGCTCTTCCGCGGACGCTTCCAGAAGGCCGTCGCCATCTCCGGCGGGCTGTCCCTCGCCGACCCGGACGCCGCCGCCCATAAGCTGGCTGAAAATTTCGCGCCGCTGGCCGTGGAAGATGGGCGGTTCGCTGACACGGCTTCCGCCGCCGAATGGCTGCTGACGCCGGGGGCGGACGTCCGGGAATGGCTCTGCGGCCTCGAACCGGCCCGCATTGCGGCCCTCGGCAAACCAGCCATCCTTTACGCAGACGATGTGGTGCTCTCCCGGGGCGCACGGAGTGCTGTCCCCCTCCTGCTGCTCAGCAGCGCCACCGAATTCAGCGGCTTTGTCCGGGACGACCTGCGGCCCGCTTCCAGCGCGGCCCGGGCCTATGCCGTAAAATACGGCTCAGCCCTCTGCCGCTGGAGCAGCACCGAAGCCGTCGCCGAAGCGCTGGGCGGCAGTGCTCCGGTCTGGCTTGGCCTCATCGACTACGGCGGGACCGACAGTCAGACGGCTGTCCCGGGCCTCGGCTCCTTCCACGGCCTGCCGCTGGCGCTCTTCTCGTCCGAAAGCAGCTATTCTGCCTGTGCTGATTTGTCTTCAGCAGGTGCGCAGGCCCTTTCGGCCCGGCTGAAGCAGGCGCTTTCCAGTTTCATGACCAGCGGTTCCCCAGGCTGGGACGCCTGGACGCCGCAAGACCGCGCTGCTCTCCACTTCGATGCCGACAGCGAAACAGCCTGCATCACCCTCAACTCCTACCCGGATACCCAGGAAAGTATCCGCGCCGCCATGGCCGCAGACACATCCCTCTCCGCCGCCGAAAAGGAAACGGTGGAGCACCTCTATTTTTCCGGTCTCTCCTTCTGACGAAGCAAAAACGCACCTCACCGATCGCTTTCATCGGTGAAGTGCGTTCTTGTTTTATTCAGCGGATGATGCCGCCCACAGCCTTTTTGATCTCGGCTTTGTTCTGATACATCTTTGCTTTTTTCATAAAGTTCGCTCCGCAAAGTATTCCTGCGCGCGCTGGGCTGCGTGGTCGATGCACTCGCGCAGCTCATCCAGCGTGTCGAACTTTTTGCTGGGGCTGAGATAGGCGTGGAACTCCACCACCGGGTCGGTGCCGTAAAGGTCGCCGGTAAAGCCCGGGATGAAGGTCTCGCAGGTCACCTTGCTCTCGTCGCTGTTGACGGTGGGCCGGGTGCCAAGGCCGGTGGCCGAGGGGTACCACCTGTCCCCTATCCTGGTGCGGGTGATATAGATGCCGTACCGGGGCAGCTGGAAGCCCTGCGGGTAGAGCTGATTGATGGTCGGCACCCCCAGCGTCCGGCCAAGGCCCGCCCCGTGATGCACTGTGAAGCGGATGGCGTAGGGCATCCCCAGCATGGCATTGGCCGCCGGGATGTCACCACCTTCCAGCGCGGTGCGGATGCGGGTGGAGGAAACAGGCTTCTCCTCAAACTGTGCCATCGGCAGGACGACGACCTCCACGCCCAGCGGCTCGCAGAGCTGACGCAGCAGCTCCGGTGTGCCTGCCGCCCTGGCCCCGAAGGTGAAGTTCTCGCCGCAGAACAGCGCCCTGGCGTTGCAGTCCCGGATGATGCCCAGCACGAACTGCTCCGGCGTCATGGCCTTGATCTCCTCGAAATCGGGGCAGAGATAGTGCTCCACGCCGAGGCTGGCGATGAGGGCGTGCTTGTCCTCGGTGGAGAGCAGGCGCTTGCCCTTCATCTTGTTTTCGGTGGGCAGGCGGAAGGTGAACACCGCCGGTGCCGCGCCGTGGGCCCTGGCCCACTCCACTGCGCCATTGATGACCGCGCGGTGGCCGATGTGGATGCCGTCAAAAAAGCCCATTGCCACAGCAGAGCCGTGGGCACCGCCCAGCGCAAGCGGCGCAAGCTGTGAATAGATCTGCATGAATGTTCTTTAATTCCTCTCTACAAAGAGTTTTTCGACCTTGAGCACGCCGCCGGTGATGTTCGCAAGGCCCAGGAACTGACCTTCGGCATTGCGGACACGGTAGCGGCCATCTGCCGCGGGGTAGCGGCTGGTGGGGCAGCCGTTGTACAGGTGCTGCTCCACCCTCGGCTCTGCCACCAGCAGAGGCAGGCTCTCGAACACGCTCTCCACCGGCAGCATCAAAGCCTGCAGTGCCTCGGGGCCTGCGTCCTTTGCCGCCTGTATCTCTTCCAGCGTGTGGGCGTCGGCCTCGGTGTAGACACCCGCCGTCGTGCGGCGCAAAGCGCTCATGGTGCCTTTCTGGCCCATAGCGGCGGCAATGTCCTCCAACAGAGTGCGGATATACGTTCCCTTGGAGCAGCGGACGGTGAGGACGTATTCGTTCTCCACCGGGCTGCCGCCGTACCGGATGTCCAGGATCTCGATGGGGCGGGCCTTCCGCTCCACCGTGACGCCCTCGCGGGCCAGCTTATAAAGGGGCTGGCCGTTGATCTTGACTGCCGAGTACATGGGCGGCGTCTGCATCTGGGGGCCGAGGAACCGGGGCAGAACAGCCAGCAGCTCCTTCTCCCCTGCCGTCACCGGGGCCGTTTCCAGCACTGTGCCGGTGATGTCGCCGGTGTCGGTCTGCATCCCCAGCCGCAGCCGGGCGCAGTAGGTCTTGGTGTGGTCGAGCTGAAGGTCCACAGCCTTGCTGGCCCCGCCGCAGAACACCGGCAGAACGCCGGTGGCCATGGGGTCCAGCGTACCGCTGTGGCCCAGCTTGCGGGTGCCGAGGATGCCGCGCAGCTTGGCGATGACGTCAAAGCTGGTCCACTCCATCGGCTTATCTACGATAAGGATGCCCTGCATCAGCTTTCCTCCTGCGTCTCGGGGCGGTCGAGTTCCGCCTCCACTTCGGCCAGAATGGCGCTCTTGGCGTTGTCGAGGTTGCCCAGCAACTCACAGCCCGCTGCGCGGGTGTGGCCGCCGCCGCCCAGACGCCGTGCGATGGCGCAGGCGTCCACGCCCTTGGCGGCGCGCACGCTGATGCGGTAGCTGCCGCCGGGCTGCTGACGGAGCAGCAGGCCCACTTTGACCCCCTCGATGCTGATGGGCAGGCTGGTCAGCTCTTCCAGGTCAGCCGGGTCCACGCCGCTCTGCTCGATCTCGTCCCGGGTCAGATACATCAGGGCGCAGCGGCCCTCAAGATGATATTCCAGATGGTTGCGGGCGATACGCTCCGCCTCCATCCGCTCCCGGGGTTTGGTGTCGAAGAGCAGGGTGTTCAGCTCCTCCACCTGCGCACCAGCCAGAATGAGCTTTGCAGCCACGAGGTGGGTGTTGGCAGTGGTGGAAGAGAACCGGAAGCAGCCGGTGTCAGTAGCGAGGCCGGTGTAGAGGCAGTTGGCGATGAGGGGGGTGATCTCCACGCCCATCTCGCCGATGACCTCATACAGAAGCTCTGCCGCTGCGGCCGCATTGCCGTCCAGCAGGGTGAAATCCGCATAGCCGCTGTTGCCCGTGTGGTGGTCGATGCAGAGATCGACGTGGCGGGTATACTGCGGCATGCCGTTGTTTTCGCCAAAGAGCTGCACGCTGGCAACATCCACGGCCACAACGGTCTTGGGCTCAAACTCGCCCCGGAACGGCACCGGTGCAGTAAAGCTGTAGCGGGAAGGCACTGCATCGGAGCAGAGGACGGCTGCCGTCTTGCCCAGCGCCTTGAGCGCGTGGCAGAGGGCGCTGCCACAGCCGATGGTGTCGCCGTCCGGGTTTTTATGACACAGGACCAGAATGTTGTCCGCAGCACAGAGGCGCTCGGCCATCTGCTGCACATTGAGCTGTTCTGTCATTTGATGGATCCATCCTTTCCGCAGCGCTGGATTTATTCCTCGGTCTCGGCGGGCTGAGAGTCCTCAGCGTCGCCGTTCACATTCAGCGTGCGGAGCAGCTCGTTGATGTGGGCTGCATAGGCGGCACCGTCGTCCTCCACAAAGATGAAGCGGGGTGCCTTGCGGATGTGCATTTTCTTGCTCACTTCGGTGCGCACATGGCCTGCGGCGCGGTTCAGGGCCTCGATGGCGGGCTTGGGGCCGTCCTCACGGCCCATCACGCTCACATAGACCTTCGCCACGTCCAGGTCGGGCGTCACATCCAGCCGGGTGACGGTCAGCAGACCGCCCTCCAGCCGCGGGTCTTTCAGCCGTCCGATGATGGCGATGAGCTCACGCTTCATGTCCTGTGCCAGACGGCCCATATTTTTCTGAGACATAGTTTCTCCTCTGAAAAGCCCGTTATCACCGCCCGGGGGCGGTGATAACAGCAGCTTCAACTCTTAGTCGCGGTATTCTTCCATCTTGAAGGCCTCGTAGACGTCGCCTTCCTTGACGTCGGCAAACTTTGCCAGAGTAACGCCGCACTCGTAGCCCTCGGCCACTTCCTTGGCGTCGTCCTTGAAGCGCTTCAGAGATGCGATCTCGTCCTCCGTGATGACGATGCCGTCACGGACGACACGCACCTTGCTGTCGCGGGTGATCTTGCCGCTGGTGACACGGCAGCCTGCGACGGTGCCGACGTTGGAGATCTTGTAGACCTGACGGACCTGCAGCTCGCCCAGAGACACCTCGCGGAACTTGGGAGCCAGCATACCCTTCATAGCGTCGGTGACGTCGTTGATGGCGTCGTAGATGACGCGGTACATACGCATCTCGACCTTGGTGGCAGCGGCCTCTTCCTTCGCCACGTTGTCGGGGCGGACGTTGAAGCCGATGATGATGGCGTTGGATGCGTCGGCCAGGTCAACGTCGGACTTGCTGATGGCACCGACACCGGCGTGGATGACGCGGACGCGGACCTCGTCGTTGGAGATCTTCTCGAGGCTCTGCTTGACGGCCTCGGCGGAGCCCTGCACGTCGGCCTTGACGACGATGGCCAGCTCCTTCATATCGTTCTGAGCCATCTGGCTGAACAGGTTATCCAGAGTGACCTTCTGGAAGGAGGAGAACTGCTTCTCCTTGGCGGCAGCGATGCGCTGCTCGGCCAGCTCACGGGCCAGACGCTCGTCCTCGACGGCCTCGAACAGGTCGCCGGCCTCAGGCACAGCGGTCAGACCGGTGATCTCCACAGGGGTGGAGGGGCCGGCGTCGTTCAGCAGAATGCCCTTGTCGCTGCGCATGGTACGCACACGGCCCACGGCGGTACCGGCGATGATGACGTCGCCGGAGTGGAGGGTGCCGTTCTGCACCAGAATGGTGGCGATGGGGCCCTGGCCCTTGTCCAGACGAGCCTCGACAACAGCGCCCTTGGCACGGCGGTTGGGGTTAGCCTTCAGCTCCATGACCTCAGCTTCCAGAGCGATGCGCTCCAGCAGGTCGTTGATGCCCATGCCGGTCAGAGCAGAGACGGGAATGCAGGCGACGTCGCCGCCCCAGTCCTCGGTGATGATGCCGTACTTGGTCAGGCCCTCCATCACGCGCTCGGGGTTGGCGGTGGGCTTATCCATCTTGTTCATGGCCACGATGAGCTTGACGTTGGCGGCCTTGGCGTGGTTGATGGACTCGACCGTCTGGGGCATGATGCCGTCATCGGCGGCGACGACCAGAACTGCAATATCGGTCATGTTGGCACCGCGGGCGCGCATGGAGGTGAACGCCTCGTGGCCCGGGGTATCCAGGAAAGTGATGAGGCTGTCGTTGACCTTGACCTGATATGCACCGATGGCCTGAGTGATGCCGCCGGCCTCGCCTGCGGTGACGTTGGTCTTGCGGATCGCGTCCAGGATACTGGTCTTGCCGTGGTCAACGTGGCCCATGACGCAGACGACCGGGGGACGGGTGACGAGATCGTCCTGAGAATCCTCCTCCTGGGTGAACAGGCGCTCCTCGATGGTGACGTGGACTTCCTTCTCGACCTTGGCGTGGAACTCCTCGGCCACCAGAGCGGCGGTATCGAAATCGATGACGTCGTTGATGGCATGCATCTCGCCCATCTGCATGAACTTGGCGATGACCTTGCCGGCCTGCTGCTTCAGGCGGGCAGCCAGCTCACCGACGGTGATCTCATCGGGGATGAGGACCTTCAGCTGTGCATTGCGGGCCTTTTCCAGCTGGATGCGCTGCAGACGCTCGAACTCGGTCTCGCGCTTGCCCTTCTGGAACTGCTGGCGCTGGCGCTGGCCGCGCTGGGTGAACTTCTGCTTGTTGCCCTGGGGGGTGGGCTTGCGGCGGTTCTCGGTGTTCTTGGTGGAAGCCAGATCGTCGTAACGGGCGTCGAAGCGGTCCACGTTCATATCGACGGTGCGGGTATCGACGGTGACCTGATTGTCCTCGCGGCGGACAGAGACGGACTGAGCAGTAGCTGCCGTAGCCTTTGCGCCGGTCTCACGGGCCAGCTCGCTCAGGGAGACGGTCTTCTCCTCGCGCTTCTTGTGCTGCTCGTTCTTCTTGTTGTTTTGCTTGGCAGCGGGCTTTGCCTCGGCCATTGCGGGCTCAGCCTTGGGAGCCTTGGGAGCCTCGGGCTTCTTTTCGGCCTTGGGCTCTGCCTTCTTCTCGGCGGGCTTCGGCTCAGCCTTGGGGGCCTTGGCGCTGTTCAAAAACTCGTCCAGGCTCTTGACGCTGTTGTCCTTGCTGAACTTCTCCAGCAGGTAGTTCAGCTCGTTCTCCTCCAGAGTGGAGCTGTTCTTCTTGCCGGTGCTGCCCATGGCGTTCAGCTCGTCGAGGACCTTCTTGGCAGAGATGCTCAGGTCCTTTGCAAAATCGCTCACTTTATATTTTACGGTCATTCGCTCATATCCTCCTCAGTTTGAATCGCTCCGCACGCCGTCAGCCGGTCAAAGCAGAGCTTGGCGAGGTTGCGGTCGGTGACGGCATAAATGGCCACCGGTTTGCGGCTGATGTCAGCCAGCTTATCCTGTGTCAGCGGCATGGGGATGACGTCCACCATATCGCCCACAGCGTAGTTGAGCCGCTGCACGGTCTTGGGGCTGGCGTCGGACGCAGTCATCACGAGCCATGCCTTGCCCTTGACGACGGCGTCTTCCACCGCGTCAAAGCCCATGGTCAGAGCGCCCGCCTTGCGGCAGAGGCTCACGGCCTGGAACAGGGCCTCATTCGGCTCAAGGGCCGGTCTTGCGGGGGCGTTATGCTTCTTTGCCATCGCGGTCGGCCTCCTTTTCCGCTTCCACACCGGCCAGCTGCTGGGCCAGTGCATCGTATACCTCGGCGGGGACCGGCTGCTCAAAGCAGCGCTCCAGCGCCTTCTTCTTTTTTGCCTTTGCAAGGCAGGCGGCATCCGGGCAGAGGTAAGCACCGCGGCCGGGCTTCTTGCCCACGGGGTCGATGCTGATCTCTCCGCTGGGTGCGCGCACCACACGCACCAGTTCCTTCTTGGGGCGGCTGGTCAGGCAGCCGATGCACTGGCGGGCAGGGATCTTCTTTTGTGCCATCCGGTTTTCCCTCCTTCGGCAGGTGTTCCGCGCTTATTCTGCGGCGGTGTCTTCGGTCTTCTCAGCCTCGGCAGCCTTCGGCTCTTCCTCGCCGTAGTAGCCGCTCTCGGGGCGGATGTCGATATTGTAGCCGGTCAGGCGGGCGCACAGACGGGCGTTCTGGCCCTTGTTGCCGATGGCAAGGCTCAGCTGCTGGTCCGGCACGGTCACGCGGCAGGAGCGGGTCTCGCCGGGCAGCAGCTCGACCTTGACCACCTTTGCGGGGCTGAGAGCTGCGGAGATGAACTCGGAGATGTCCTCGCTCCACTTCACGATGTCGATCTTCTCGCCGCCCAGCTTCTCGACCACAGCGGCCACACGGTCGCCGTGGGGGCCGATGCAGGCAGAGACGGGGTTGACGTTGGCGTCCTTGGACCAGACAGCCATCTTGGTGCGGGCGCCGGCCTCGCGGCTGATGGCCTTGACCTCGACGGTGCCGTCGTAGATCTCAGGCACTTCCAGCTCGAACAGGCGCTTGACGAGGCCGGGGTGGGTGCGGCTGATCATGACGCGGGGGCCGCGCTCGCTTGCCACGACATCCACGATGTAGACCTGCAGCATCTGGCCCTCGGTGTAGACCTCGCCGGGGACCTGCTCGTTGCGGGGCAGGATGGCCTCGCCGCCCTTGCCCAGGTCGAGGGCAACGATGCCCTTCTCGGGGTCAACGCGGGTGACGGTGGCCTGCACGATGTCGTGGGCGCGGGACTGGATCTCGCTCAGCTGCTGGCTGCGCTCAGCCTCACGGATGCCCTGACGGATGACGTGCTTTGCGGTCTGGGCGGCGATGCGGCCAAAGTCCTTGGTCTTGAGGGGGGTCACGACGCGGTCGCCCACCTGATAGCTCTTGCGGATGTGCTGAGCCTCGGTGATGCCGATCTCGCTGTGCTCGTCGTACCAGTCCTCATCGGCCACGACGTCCTGGATGAGGGCGACGTTGAACTTGCCGGTGCTGGGGTCGATCTCGACCATGACGTGGTCGTCCTCGACCTCGTAGTTCTTCTTCACGGCGATGACGATCGCAGCCTTGATCTTTTCGATCAGGTACTCCGCGGTGATGCCGCGCTCGTGCTCCAGCATGGAGAGAGCTTCAAAAAATTCGTTGTTCGCTGCTGCCATTTTTCGGGTTCCTCCTAGTTTATAATGGTATCTTTTCTCGATTCATCTTTGGCTCTCCCTCTGGGAGAGCTGGCGCGGAACGCGCCTGAGAGGGTTATTCTTAATCAAACAGATGTTCGTCATCACAGAGATGGACGCCGGATGCGGCGTTCACCTCAAAGCTCACCGGGCCGTTCTCCGTCTCCACCGTGACGGTGCTGCCCTCGCGGCCTTTCAGGATGCCGGCAAACTCGCGCACGCCGTCGGCGGTGGGGCGGATGAGCTTGACGCCGATCTTCTCGCCCTTGAGTGCCTCGTAGTGCTCCGGGCGGGTCAGCTTGCGGCCAAGGCCGGGGCTGCCCACCTCGAGATAATAGCTCTGGTCGATAGGGTCTGCCTCATCGAGGATGGGGTCCAGCGCGTGGGACACTTCGGCACAGGTGTCGGTGTCCATGGTGCCGTCCCTGTCGATGAGCACACGGAGATACCAGTCCGGCCCTTCCTTCTCAAAGACCACATCCCACAGGCGCAGGCCCATGCCCTCCACGACGGGGCGGACAAGCGCTTCGACTCTCTGGGCGGTGTTGCCGCCAGACTGCTTCGCCATAAAAAACCTCCAAACAAACAAGAAAAGCGGACCTTGCGGCCCACTTTCCAATAAAACTATAGCGTACTACTAGAATATAGCATACTCTTGCGGATTATGCAAGCTTTTTCGTGAAAAATCCTTTTCTCACAGCACCCAGACGCCGTCGCGGAACAGCTCCACGGTGCGGCCGTCCCGGCACTTGCCGGTGATATGGCTGTCCTCGGCGCCCACCATGACGTCCTCGTGGATGGCGGACTGGTTCATGCCCCGGGCCAGCAGCTCGTCCTTGCTCAGGCGGGTGCCGCTCTCGGTGGTGCCGGGATAGCTGGCGCCAAAGGCGATGTGGCAGGCGGCGTTCTCGTCGAAGAGGGTGCTGTAGAACAGCGCGCCGCTGCGGTTGATGGGGCTGGACGCCGGCACCAGCGCCACTTCGCCGATGCTCCGGGCGCCCTCGTCGGTGTCCAGAAGCTGGCCCAGAAGCTCCGCGCCCTCGTCTGCACCGTGCTCCACGACCCGGCCATCCTTGAAGGTGACATGGAAGCCCTTGATGAGCTGGCCGTTGAAGACGTAGGGCTTGGTGCCGTAGACGATGCCGTTCACCTTGTCCTTGTGGGGGGCGGTGAAGACCTCCTCGGTGGGGATGTTGGGCAGGAAGACCACGCCCTTTTCGCTGACGCTGGCGGCACTCTCCCAGACGGCCTTGTCGGCGATGCCGACGGTCAGGTCGGTGCCGTTGCCGCTCTCGAAGTGGACGCTCTCGAGGTCGAGGGCGTTCATCTTGTCCTTCAGGCCGGTGAGACAGTCGAGGTGGGCCTTCCACTCGCTGACGGGGTCGCCGCCCGTCACGCGGCAGACGTCGAAGATGAGCTGCCAGAGCTTCTCGATGGCCGCAGCCTCGTCCAGCTCCGGGAATATCTTCTTCGCCCACGGGGCGCTGGGCATGGCGGCGATGGACCACTGGACGCGGTCGTTCATGGTGTACTCCCGCCACGGAGCCATGAACTTGCGCTGCGCAGCGTTCACACGGCTGATCTTCGCGCCGTCCAGACCGGCGTAGACCTCGGGGTCGTCGGCAAGGAGGTGGAGGACGCAGACGCCGCCCTCGCTCTCGGCGTAGTCGAGATAGCGGCGCAGCTGATAAGATTTGAAGTCGGTCAGGGCTTCCTCGCTGCCCAGCTCCATCCGGCTGCGGGAGACCTCGTTGTCGCTCCAGTTCACCAGCACGTCCCGGGCGCCGGCCTCGTAGGCACTGCGCACGCACAGACGGGCCAGCGGGGCGGCCTCGAGGCAGCAGTTGATGACAAGGGTCTGGCCCGGCTGGGGGTTGACGCCCACACGGACGATGAAATCGGCGTATTTTTTCAGAAGAAGAGTAAAGTTTTCCACAGAATATCCTTTCTGCCGTGCAAACCACGGCGGTGCATTTTCTATCTGACAGTATAACCGCTCCCGGGCGAATTGTCCACCCGATAAAAACAAAACAGATGCTTCTGCCGGTTGAAAAATCGGGAAACATCTGTTATAATGGTGTATGAGAGTGCTGTCTACATAACGGCAGGCGGTCTAAACCTTTCCGGCCTTACGTCGGGAAGGCGAGCATTTTTGTTATGCCCCCGACGCTCCACAGCGAAAGGGGGGATGTTCTATGACGCTATTGGAAACTTTAGCTTTGCTTACGTTGCTTGCAACGGTGGGCTTCGGAGTTTTTGACGTCGCCTGGAAAATCTTTAATAACAAAAAATGACCGCCCGGCTACCAATCGCGCGATCATTTTTTGTTGATCTACCGGAAAGGTGCTGACCGTTTGCCAGACAGCACTCTCTTCGTTTATATTATACCACAGCCCCGCCGAAATTGCAACGGCGGGGCTGTAGTATTGCTCGCAACTGTGAGCTGGGGTGATGTTCTATGACGCTTTTAGAAACTTTAGCTCTGCTTACGTTGCTTGCAACTGTGGGCTTTGGCATGTTCGATATCGCGTGGAAAATTTTCAACAACAAAAAATGATTGCCCTCAGTGTCTCAAGCCCGAGCGGTCATTTTTTGTAATTGACCAACCGGAAAGGTGCTGACCGTTTGCCAGACAGCGCTTTCTTTATCTGTATTATACCACAGCCCCGCCGAAATTGCAACGGCGGGGCTGTTTTTTCACTCACAAAAGTGAGTTTTTATCAGAACTCGATCTTGCTCTCGATATAAGCCTTCAGCTCGGAGATGGGCATACGCACCTGCTCCATGGTGTCGCGGTCGCGGACGGTGACGCAGTTGTCGGCTGCGATGCCCTTGGCCTCGTCGCCCACGGTGTCGAAGTCCACGGTGATGCAGTAGGGGGTGCCGATCTCGTCCTCACGGCGGTAGCGCTTGCCGATGGAGCCGGTATCGTCGTAGTCCACCATGAAGTACTTGCTCAGCTCGCTGCGGATCTCCATGGCCTTGTCGCCCAGCTTCTTGCTCAGGGGCAGGACAGCGCACTTGTAGGGAGCCAGAGCCGGGTGCAGGTGCAGGACGGTGCGGACGTCCTCCTTGCCCTTGCTGTCGGTCAGATGCTCCTCGTCGTAGGCCTCGCACAGGAAAGCCAGCGCCACGCGGTCGCAGCCCAGAGAGGGCTCGATGACGTAGGGGATATAGTGCTCGTTGGTCTCGCTGTCGAAATACTCGAGGCTCTTGCCGGAGGCCTCCTGATGGCGGCTCAGGTCGTAGTTGGTGCGGTCGGCGATGCCCCACAGCTCGCCCCAGTCGGTGAAGGGGAAGGCGTACTCGATGTCGGTGGTGGCGCGGCTGTAGAAGGCCAGCTCGGCAGGCTCGTGGTCGCGCAGGCGCAGATGCTCCTTCTTGATGCCGAGGCTCAGCAGCCAGTTCTCGCAGTAGTCCTTCCAGTAGCCGAACCACTCGAGGTCGGTGCCGGGCTTGCAGAAGAACTCGCACTCCATCTGCTCGAACTCGCGGGTGCGGAAGGTGAAGTTGCCCGGGGTGATCTCGTTGCGGAAGGCCTTGCCCACCTGACAGACGCCGAAGGGCAGCTTGCGGCGGGTAGTGCGCTGGATGTTGGCAAAGTTGACGAAGATGCCCTGCGCGGTCTCGGGGCGGAGGTAGCAGGTGGAAGAGCTGTCCTCGGTGACGCCGATGGCGGTCTTGAACATCAGGTTGAACTTACGGATGGGGGTGAAGTCGTGCTTGCCGCAGACGGGGCAGACCACGTCCTCGTGTTCGGCGATGAAAGCGTCCATCTCGTCAAAGCTCATGGCGTCCACGTTCACCTCGGGGTGCTCGTCGCCGATGAGCTTGTCGGCCCGGTGGCGGGCCTTGCAGGCGCGGCAGTCCAGCAACGGGTCCGAGAAGCCGGCAACATGGCCGGTGGTGACCCAGGTCTGGGGGTTCATGAGGATGGCGGCATCGAGGCCCACGTTGTAGGGGCTCTCCTGCACGAACTTTTTCAGCCATGCCTTTTTGACGTTGTTCTTGAACTCGACGCCCAGAGGGCCGTAGTCCCAGCTGTTGGCCAGACCGCCGTAGATCTCAGAGCCGGGGAAGACATAGCCCCGGTTCTTGCAGAGATTGACGATCATATCAAGGGTCTTTTCGCTCTGTTCCATTGTAAGTACATCCTTTCCGTCCGCGGCTGGTTTGCCGTGTCGTGTTGCGTCGTTGTCCCGGCGGCTTTCCCCGCAGCCGGGTCTGCTTTTCCTGTTGAAAGCAGAGTACCTTTACTTTATCATGTTTTGCGGGGATTGTAAAGGCCCGCCCCCTCGCTCCGCTCCGCCCCGTCTCCAAAAAAACCAAGGCCCGGAGCGTTCCCGCTCCGGGCCTTGGAGTCATTTCTCAATGTGTATCACAGACAGGGTCTGTAATGATTTGAGGAGATGGGGTGATTAGGCGTTCTTGGTCAGCTCAACAACAACGACAGCGTAGTAAGCCTTGTTGGAAGCACCGTCATTAACCAGCTTCACGCCGAAGTTGACCTTTGCCTTCGTAGCGCTGGTGTTCTTCTCAGCGTTCTTCACAGTGTAATTATTGCCACTGTCGCTGACAGTCTTCAGAGCGCTAGAAGTAGCATCATAAATAGCGCTGTGCACCTTGCTAGCAGACCAGTTCTCAGCGTGAGAATCATCAGAGGTCTTAGGAGCTTTGATAACAATGTAAGCGTAATCCTTCGTGCCAACCTTGATGTAGGTCAGGGTAGTTGCCTGAGCTTTAGTGGACAGCTGACCCTTACGAGCAGCATCATCAGCACCAAAAGATTCAAAAGCCTTCTCTGCCTTCTTGTCCAGATCGTTGTCATAGTTGTAGACAACCTTCTGAGTCGGCTGAGTGTTGTTGCCGTTCAGAGCCTTCTCCAGAGCATTAGCAGCAGCGCGGTCGCTCAGAGCGCAGCCAGTCAGCATAGACACTGCCATAACACCGGTGAGGACGACGGCCAGAAGTTTCTTTGCCATTTTCATGATTTTTGCCTCCATAAATAAAAATGAATTATACAGGCAGGCCATCCATTTCCGGCTGTCGGCCTGTGCTATCATTATACCTCACCCATTGTTTTTGTCAATATCTTCTTCGCATTTTTATCACATTTACAAATTCTTCTCTTTTCACTCGTGCATTTTCCACAAATTCACGGTAGCCCTCTCAGTCACGCTTCGCAATGCCACCTCTCCCAAAGGGAGAGGCTTTGGCAGGCCGGTTCACTTTCCACTGGACGCCTGAGGCTCGACAGGACGCAAAAGGGCGGGCCTTGCTTGCGGGGACAGCGGCTTCTGGACAACGCACCTTGTCAAGCTGTCGCTGGCCTGGACAGCGGAGCACTACCGTTTCCGAGACATCGCGCTTCGCTCGTCCAGACGAAAGCTGACCGACATGCCAATGGCTCCCCCTTTGGGGCAACGGCGACGACCGCCGCCAGTGGCGGAAACAGGGAGGAGCTGTTGGGGCAGCGGCCAGCAGGATGCGAGCGGCAGCGAAGCAGACGCTGGGAGCCGCAACCCGGCCTTGGCGAGGAGCTTGCGACGAGACTGAGAGGGCAAGGCCGCTGACGGCGAATCCCAGACACAGCGATAGTATCGCTCTGACAAAAAGCCTGCCCATCGCTGCGCAGCGGCTCTTTCCTGCCGGGCTTGCCCTCTCCGTCACCTTCGGTGACACCTCTCCCAAAGGGAGAGGCTTTGGCATGCCGGTTCACTTTCCACTGGACGACTGAGGCTCGACAGGACGCAAGAGGGCGGGCCTTGCTTACGGGGACAGCGGCTTCTGGACAACGCTCCTTGTCAAGCTGTCGCTGGCCTAGACAGCGGAGCACTGCTGTTTCTGAGATATTGTGCTTCGCTCGTCCAGACGAAAGCTGACCGACATGCCAAGGGCTCCCCCTTTGGGGGAGCTGGCGGGCGCAAGCCCGACTGAGAGGGCTAGGATGCTGAGACAAAACAAAAACACAGCGATAAGATGACTCTATCAAAAGCCAATGCTTATCGCTGTGTAGATGCTCTTTGGAGACGGGCTTGCCCTCTCCGTCACCTTCGGTGACACCTCTCCCAAAGGGAGAGCCTTTGGCAGGCCGCATCGTTTCCTGTATCTTTTTGGCGAAACGTGTGATATAATGGTTTTGCGGCCTTGCCCGCCCATTTATTCGGGAGGGGAGGTGAGAAAAATGCCTAGTATTACCACTTTTATGCTGTCCGTCGCAGCAAATGTAGCATCTTACTACATCTGCAAGTGGCTTGACGGATGGTTCACGGGCCGTAAGCACTAAAAAGAAGACCCCCTTTCGGAGATAGCAGCTCCGTGAGGGGGTTTTCTTCTTGGTGAGTCAAATGACTAGCTTGATTACCACTTTTATTGTCTTTATTATATGCGCTTTTTCCCAAAAAGTCAAGCACTGTGCGGAAAGTTTGCAGTCACTCTTCTCTTGGCATCTCCTGTATCTTTTTGTCAAAGTTTATGATATAATGAGTCTGCGGCTCGTCCCGCCCAATCTACCAAGGATGGGAGAAGGGGGGTGTCGCCTTATGGCGTATATTTTTACATTTGTACTGTCCGTCGCAGCGAATGTAGCGTCCTACTACATCTGCAAGTGGCTTGACGGATGGCTGAAGGGCCGTAAGCACTAAAAAGGACCCCCTTTCGGAGATAGCAGCTCCGGGAGGGGGTCTTTCCTTTGGGTGCGCCGATGGCGTATTTGCTTTTACATTTGCTATTTTTATTATATGCCATTCCCCGCAAAAGTCAAGCACTGTGCGGAAAGTTTGCAAGCGCCCTCTCCGACCTTTTATTTATGATACTTCATCCCCGCATTGATGGTGCAGGCGCGGTAGATCTGTTCGGTGAGGACAAGGCGGGCCAGCTGGTGGGGCATCGTGATGCGGCCCATGCTGAACCGGAGCGCCGCCGCGCGCTTGACCTCGTCTGAGAGGCCGTGGGACGAGCCGATGACGAAGGCCACGTCTCCCGCGCCGCTGTTTGCGCGGTCGGCGAGGAACTGGGCCAGCTCCTCGGAGGAGATCTGTTTTCCCTCGATGCACAGGGCGACGATGGCCGCGCCCCTGCGGACGCTGCCGAGGATGGCTCTGCCCTCTTTGTCCAGCGCCTTTTTCACCACGGCGTCGGAGGCGTTCTTCTCTTCGATTTTTTCTTCCGGCAGCTCGACGATGCGGAAAGACGCAAACGCCGCCAGACGCTTCTGGTATTCGGCCACGCCCTCGGCGAAGTATTTCGCGTTGAGCTTGCCGACGCAGATCAGGTCGATGTTCTGCATGGTTATCTTCTCCTTCCTCGCGCTCCAAAGGCTCCCCCTTTGGGGGAGCTGGCGCGCAGCGCCTGAGAGGGCTAGGCCGCTGACAAACAGCTCTTGCACCGCGATAGTATCGCTCTGACAAAGAGCCTGCCCATCGCTGCGCAGCGGCTCTTTCCTGCCGGGCTTGCCCTCTCCGTCACCTTCGGTGCCACTGCCCGGGTTGCGGCTCCCAGCGTCTGCTTCGCTGCCGCTCGCATCCTGCTGGCCGCGGCCCCAACAGCTCCTCCCTGTTTCCGCCACTGGCGGCGGTCGTCGCCGTTGCTCCCAAAGGGAGAGGCTTTGGCAGGCCCCGCAAAGTGAACGGTTTCGCCAGAGGCTCCCCTACTAGGGGAGCTGTCGAGCGAAGCGAGACTGAGAGGTTGTACGAAGGGAAGCCTGACCGTGAGCCACTGCTGGACTCAACCTCTCCGTCAGCGCTGACGCGCTGCCACCTCCCCTACCGAGGGGAGGCCTTGGCATTCCGCAAAGTTTTCCTTCCCAGTTCAAAGTTTTCCACTCCGCCAGAGGCTCCCCCTTTGGGGGAGCTGGCGGGCGCAAGCCCGACTGAGAGGGCAAGGCCGCTGACGGCGAATCCCAGACACAGCGATAGTATCGCTCTGACAAAGAGCCTGCCCATCGCTGCGCAGCGGCTCTCTCGTGCCGGGCTTGCCCTCTCCCTCCTTGCTTCGCAATGCCACCTCTCCCCAAGGGAGAGGCTTTGACAGGCGCAAAAATCACAGCATCGTCATCTGCTCCCCTTCATCCTCCGCGCGGACGAGCGCACCGGTGGCCGGCAGGCTGCGGACGCGGTAGCGGGGGGGGGTGGCCAGTTCCAGCGTATCCGCCGGGACGACGGAGTCGATGGTCTGGTTCTTTTTCAGGGTCACGACCGCCACGCCCTGACTGTCGCGGGTGGTCTTTGCGGCGATCTGCGCCGTGCCGACCAGGAGCATCCGTCCCGCGCTGGTGCGGATGGCCAGCTCCGTCTCCTCGGGCAGGAAGAACATGGTCGCCAGCGGCTCTTTGTCGCAGTAGGCTTTCAGCAGCTTGCGGCGGTTCTGCTTGGTGGCGTAGGAGCTGAGCGGGATTTTTGCGCACCTGCCGCTGGCAAAGAAGAAGAGCATATAGCCGCCGTAGTCGGAGGTGATGACCATGTCGAGGATGTTCTCGCCCTCATCCATGCCCAGACGACCCGGCAGATAGATGCCCATCTGGGCCACCTTGCCGTCTTCCAGCTCGGCCAGACGCACCTTATATACCTGCTGTTTGTCGGTGAAGAAGAGCGCTTCCACGTTGTTCCGCGTCTCCACCTGCCGGACGATCTCGTCGCCCTCCTTGAGCTTGTGCGCACCGGCTGTGCGCAGGCTCTGGGGCGGGATCTTCTTCAGATAGCCCTCGCGGGTGAAAAAGACAGTGACGGGATAATCCGGCACGGCCTCTTCCTCGGCACCGCCCTCTTCCTCGGGCAGGTCGTAGAGGATCTCGCTGCGGCGGGGCTGGCCGTACTTCTTTGCCACGTCGGCCAATTCCTTCATGATGATCTTGCGGATGCGGGCAGGCTTTGCGAGGATGTCGTTCAAATCGGCGATGTCGGCTTCCAGCTGCTCGATCTCGCCGGTGCGCTTGAGGATATATTCCCGGTTGAGGTGGCGCAGCTTGATCTCGGCCACATAGTCGGCCTGCACCTCGTCGATGCCAAAGCCGATCATCAGGTTGGGGACAACTTCCGTCTCCTCCTCCGTGGTGCGGATGATATGGATGGCCTTGTCGATGTCCATCAAAATCGCCGCCAGACCCTTGAGCAGGTGGAGGCGCTTTTCCTTGCCGTGGAGGTCATAGTAAGTGCGTCGGCGGACGCATTCCATCCGGAAGGCCGTCCACTCCTGCAAAATTTCCCGCACGCCCATGACCCGGGGCTGGCCCGAGACAAGGATGTTGAAGTTGCAGCTGAAGCTGTCCTCCAGCGGGGTGGCCTTGAAGAGCTTGGCCATCAGCTTGTCGGCGTCCACGCCGCGCTTGAGGTCGAGGGTGAGCTTGAGGCCGTTCAGATCGGTCTCGTCCCGCATATCGCTGATCTCTTTGATCTTGCCCGCCTTGACCAGCTCGGCGATCTTATCCATGATGGCCTCCACCGTGGTGGTGGGCGGTATCTGGGTGATCTCGATCATGTTCTCGCCCGGCACGGCGGCGTAGCGGGCGCGCACCTTCACGCTGCCACGGCCATTCTCGAAGATGTCCCGCATCTGGGCTTCGTCGTAGAGGATCTGGCCGCCGCCCACGAAGTCCGGGGCGGGCATGGTGGTGGAGATGTCGTGCTTTGCATCCTTCATGAGGGCGATGGTGGTGCTGCACAGCTCTGCCAGATTGAAGGAGCAGATGTTGCAGGCCATACCGACGGCGATGCCCAGCGTGTTGTTGGCCAGAATGGTCGGGAAGGTCACGGGCAGAAGGGTCGGTTCGGTGGTGGTGCCGTCGTAGTTGGGGACGAAGTCCACCGTCTCCTTGTCGATGTCCCGGAACAGCTCTTCGCAGACACCTTCCAGTTTTGCTTCGGTGTAGCGGGCCGCGGCACAGGACATATCCCGGCTGTAGGCCTTGCCGAAGTTGCCCTTGCTGTCCACGAACGGCACCAGCAGGCTCTCGTTGCCCCGGCCCATGCGGACCATGGTGTCATAGATGGCGGCGTCGCCGTGGGGGTTCAGGTGCATGGTGCTGCCCACGATGTTCGCCGACTTGGTGCGCGCGCCCTTGATCAGGCCCATCTCATACATCGTATACAGCAGCTTGCGGTGGGCGGGCTTGAAGCCGTCGATCTCCGGCAGGGCGCGGCTGACGATGACGCTCATGGCGTAGGGCATATAGTTCGTTTCCAGCGTGCGGGTGATGGGGTCTTCCAGCACACTGCCGGCGTTCAGTATCTCAACGCCCTCGCCCAGCTGGGGGCGGACAGGCTTTGCGGTTTTTTTGCTCGATTTTTTTGCCATTGTAAATCCTCTTTAAGACACATCCAGATCGTCCAGATACTCTGCGCCGTGCTGGGCGATATGCTCCTTGCGGCCTGCGAGGTTGTCGCCCAGCAGGATGTCGAACACCTGCGCGGTGCGCTCCACGTCGGTGGGCATCACCTTGATGAGGCGGCGGCTCTCGGGGTTCATGGTGGTCAGCCACATCATCTCGGGGTCGTTCTCGCCCAGACCTTTCGAGCGCTGGATGGTGTATTTCTTATCGCCGATCTCCTCGAGGAAGGTGGCCTTCTCGGGCTCGGTGTAGGCGAAATAGGTGCGGTCTTTCGTGGTGATCTCGTACAGCGGCGACTCCGCGATATAGACATAGCCCTCGTTGATGAGGGTGGGGGTCAGGCGGTAGAGCATGGTCAGCACCAGTGTACGGATCTGGTAGCCGTCCACGTCGGCATCGGTACAGATGACGATCTTATTGAAGCGGAGATTGTCGAGGTTGAAGGTTGCAAGCTCCTTGTTGTGCTTGCCGCCCAGCTCCACGCCGCAGCCCATGACCTTGATGAGGTCCACGATGACGTCCGACTTGAAGATGCGGGCATAGTCGGCCTTGAGGCAGTTCAGGATCTTGCCGCGGATGGGCATGATGGCCTGATATTCACTGTCGCGGCTGGTCTTGACGGCACCCATAGCCGAATCGCCCTCGACGATATACAGCTCCCGGCGGGAGGCGTCCTTGGTGCGGCAGTCCACGAACTTCTGCACCCGGTTCGCCAGGTCGATTTGGGTCGAGAGTGTCTTTTTGATGCTCTGGCGCGTTTTTTCGGCGTGCTCACGGCTCTGCTTGTTCACCAGCACCTGCTGACAGATTTTCTGGGCCTCGTCGGGCTTTTCGAGGAAGTAGACTTCCAGATAGTGCTTGAGGAAGTCGGTCATGGCCTGAGAGACGAACTTGTTGGTGATGGCCTTTTTGGTCTGGTTCTCATAGCTGGTGCGGGTGGAGAAACTGGACGAAACGTAGACCAGACAGTCCTGCACATCCTGAAAGCTGATGGCACTCTCGCCCTTTTTGTAGAGGTTCTTCTCCTTCAGATACTTGTTGATCTGGTAGACGAAGGCCGTGCGGACGGCGTGTTCCGGGCTGCCGCCATGCTCCAGCCAGGACGAGTTGTGGTAGTATTCCAGCAGCTGCACCTTGTTGGAGAAGCAGAACGCCGCGCTCATCTTCACCTTATAATCGGGCTGGTCTTCGCGGTCACGGCCGGTGGCTTCGCTCTCGCAGCTGAACACCGGGGTCAGGCTGTCTTCGCCCGCCGTCTCAGCCACATAGTCGGCGATGCCGTGCTCATAGCACCAGCTCTCCTTCCACGGCTTGCCGGTGGCGGGGTCTTTCTCCTTTTCGTCGGTGAAGTTGAGGGTCAGGCCCGCGTTGACGACAGCCTGACGGCGGAGGACATCTTTATAGTAGCTGCCGGGGACGTCGATGTCGGTAAAGACCTCATCGTCCGGCTTCCAGTGGATGATGCTGCCGGTGCGGCGGCCCTTGTAGGGCTCTTTGTGCAGGCCGCCCACATTCTCGCCCTTCTGGAAGTCGAGGTGGTAGTGGAAGCCGTCGCGGTAGATGTCGGCGGTCATCCATGCCGAGGCGTACTGGGTGGCGCAGAGGCCCAGACCGTTCAGACCGAGGCTGAATTCATAGTTGTCCTCGCCCTCGCCGTACTTGCCGCCTGCGTACATCTCGCAGAACAGCAGCTCCCAGTTGTAGCGCTCTTCGCCCTTGTTCCAGTCCACGGGCATACCGCGGCCAAAGTCCTCGACGATGACGCTGCCATCCTTGCAGCGGGTGACGTTGATGGTGTCACCGTGGCCGTCGCGGGCCTCGTCGATGGAGTTGGAGACGATCTCAAAGATGGAGTGAGCGCAGCCCTCCACGCCGTCCGAGCCGAAGATGACGGCCGGGCGCTTGCGCACACGGTCGGCACCCTTCAGCGAAGTGATGCTTTCGTTGCCATATTCCTGTTTTCTTGCCATGCTGCTCCTCCCGGCCCCGGAATGTTCTTGCAGTGGAGCCGTCTCAAACGCTTTTGCTATATATAGGTATAGATTCCCACAGCGGGAGAAAAGCGATTCTTTTCATTCTCATTTATTAAACCATAGGTTGTTGAAGATGTCAAATAGTCTTTCCCTGTCTGCCGCCCGCAAAAAGTGTCAGAAAAGTCAGTCTTATTTTGGACGATAACACGGGCAAAATATAGAAAGTTCAAAAATTCTCAAAAAATTTTGCATTTACCCCTTTACAAAATCGAAATTTCAGGTATAATAATCATCGTCCGGTGCGCCTCTGTAGCTCAGTCGGTAGAGCAGGGGACTGAAAATCCCCGTGTCATTGGTTCGATTCCGATCGGAGGCACCAGTCAGGAGACCCAGCAGGGTTTCCAATATGCGGCCGTAGCTCATCTGGTAGAGCGCCACCTTGCCAAGGTGGAGGTAGCGAGTTCGAGCCTCGTCGGCCGCTCCATAATGGAGCAGCAATCGTTGTTCCAGTATGGCCCGGTAGCTCAGTTGGTTAGAGCACCAGCCTGTCACGCTGGGGGTCGTCGGTTCGAGCCCGATCCGGGTCGCTTCGTCGAAAGTCCTGCTGTTCATCGTGCAGTCTTGCAAGCAAGACTGCTGTGATGAACGCCAGACTTTCTCCTCTTCCCCACAAACATTTGCTTCGCAAATTTTTGCGGGGGCCCCGTTAAAAAACGGGAGGGTGCAAGGATAAATGCACCGAATATGCGGCCGTAGCTCATCTGGTAGAGCGCCACCTTGCCAAGGTGGAGGTAGCGAGTTCGAGCCTCGTCGGCCGCTCCAAATGGAGCAGCAATCGTTGCTCCGAATATGGTGACGTGGCCAAGTGGTAAGGCAAGGGTCTGCAAAACCCTCATCCACCAGTTCAAATCTGGTCGTCACCTCCAAAAGATTCCCGGATGCTGAGGCATCCGGGAATCTTTGTTGTTTTGCTCGTTAAATAATCTACTTATGCGGAAAAGCTTGTCTCCCCTCTTCGCTCTGTGCTATGCTAAAAGAGTCAGTAACGAAACGGCTAAGAGTCCAGAGGAGGATACAGCCCTATGCCAGCGTTCCCGCGCAAAGATTTCCGGCTCCATGTGGGCTGGCGCACCATCAAGACCGCCGTCAGTGCTCTGCTGGTCAACTACTTTCTGCCCCGGTCCCGGGTCGTTTCCCTCTGGGAAGGGTTCAAAGGGCTGTTCAAGGAAGACAGTAAGGTTTGAATGCTTTTCCGCGCCCCGCTCCGGCGGGGCGCTTTTCTTTTGCCCTCTGCCGTGATACAATGGGCATACTATCATTTCCCCTGAAAGGAGGCCGCGCCATGCCTGCCGAACTTCACACCACCCTCACGCCGGACACCCCGGTACGCTATCTCAAGGGCGTCGGCCCCAAGACTGCCGAGCGGTTCGAGAAGCTGGGCATCCTGACCCTCAGCGACCTGCTCTGCCACTATCCCCGCCGGTATCTGGATTTTTCAAAGCCCTACTCCATCGCCGAGGCCCCCGCCGACACCGAGTGCGTCGTGAAGGCCGAAGTGTTTGCAAAGCCCGGCGGGCGCATCCTGCCGGGCGGGCGGCGGATGGAGCGCATCACCGCCGGGGACGATGTATCCAGCCTCGAGATCACGTGGTTCAATAATCCATACGCCGCCCAGAAGCTGGAGCTGGGGCAGGAATACTATTTTCAGGGCATCGTGACGGGCGGGATGCTCCGCCGTCAGATGGTCAACCCGCAGGTGCGCACCGACGCGCAGGTGAAGTCCTCGCCTTTCGAGGCCGTCTACCCCCAGACCGAGGGGCTGACCAGCAGCGCCATCGCCAAGTGCGTCCGCCAGCTCCTCCCCCACGCGGAACTTCTGCCCGACCCGCTGCCCCCCGAGATGCTGAAAAAATACCGTCTGCTCTCCAAGGCAGACGCCGTCCGGGCCATCCACTGCCCCGCCACCGAGGAGGAAGCCTTTGCGGCGCGGCGGCGGCTCATCTACGAAGAGCTGCTGGTCTTACAGCTGGGCATCGGGCGGATGAAGAACCACGGCGCGGCCTCCACCGGCGCGCCGATGAAGAAAGCCGACGCCTCTCCGTTCTGGGAGTCGCTGCCCTTCTCCCCCACCGGCGCACAGCGGCGGGCCGTGGAAGAGATCCTGACCGATATGTCGGGCAAAACGTCCATGAACCGCCTTTTGCAGGGCGACGTGGGCAGCGGCAAAACGCTGGTGGCCGCTACGGCCATCTGGGCCTGCATCCGGGCCGGGTATCAGGCCGCACTGCTGGCTCCCACCGAGATCCTGGCCAGCCAGCACGCCGAGAACCTGAACCGTCTGCTCTCCCCCTTCGGGATGCGGGTGGCCCTGCTCACCGGCGGCATGAAAGCCGCCGCACGGCGCACCACCCTCGCCGCCATCCGGGACGATGAGGCCGACCTCATCGTAGGCACCCACGCCATCCTCAGCGAGGGCGTGGAGTTCGCCCGGCTGGGTCTGGCCGTCGTGGACGAACAGCACCGCTTCGGTGTGCGCCAGCGGGGCCTGCTGGCCGAAAAGGCCGCGAACCCCCACCTGCTGGTCATGAGTGCCACTCCCATCCCCCGGACGCTGGGGCTGCTGATGTACGGCGACCTCGACATCTCCATCCTCGACGAGCTGCCGCCGGGCCGCAAGCCCGTCAAGACCCGCTGCATCACCGGCAAAAAGCGGGCCGACCTCTACGGCTTCCTTGATCGAGAAATCGATTCCGGACGACAGGTGTATATCGTCTGCCCTGCCATTGAGGACGCAGGCGGCAGCGGCCTGAACGCCGTCAAGAGCTACTATGAGGACATCGCAAAAGCCTATCTGCCGGACCGCCGGGTGGGCCTGATGCACGGCAAGCTCAAGCCGAAGGAAAAGGCCGAGGTGATGGATGACTTCAAATCCGGACGTCTGGACGCCCTCGTGTCCACCACCGTCATCGAAGTTGGTGTGGACGTGCCGAATGCGACGGTCATGGTCATCGAAAACGCCGAGCGGTACGGCCTGAGCGCACTGCACCAGCTGCGCGGGCGTGTGGGACGCGGCGCGGCAGAGAGCTGGTGCTTCCTTGTCAGCGACAATGCCTCCGAGTCGGTGCAGAAGCGGCTCAAGTTCCTCTGTTCCACCTCAGACGGCTTCGCCGTGGCGCAGTACGACCTCGAGACCCGCGGCCCCGGCGACTTCTTCGGGAGCCGCCAGCACGGTCTGCCGACCTTGCAGATCGCCGATTTGATGAACGATACCCGCACCCTCCACGCAGCCCAGAGCGAGGCTGCGGCCCTGCTGGCCGAAGACCCGCTTCTCGAGCGGCCCGAACACGCCCTGCTGGCCCGTCAGGTGGAGCAGATGTTCGACAAGGCCGGTGCAATGAATTGAGTAACGAAAAAGGACTGCCCGCGGCAGTCCTTTTTCGTTATCTTCTCTTCCACCACGGCTTCTTCTCGCCGATGCTCACTACATCGCAGAAGAGGCAGCGGCTCTTGGTAGAGAGCTGCACATCCTTGTGATGGCAGCCGAAGAACCATTTCTCGTAAGTCGTTTTCATGACGATCTTGTCGAGGAAGAGGTGCAGCCGGTTATTCTCGCCCTCAGCCAGCACGCTGAAATCCAGAAATTTGCTTGGCGCGTCGTGGGTCAGCACATAATCTACCTGCCAGCCGTTCGCTTCCAGCGCGGCCTCGCAGCGGGCGTATTCCTCGTCCGAGGGCATCTCCTGCGGCCACCAGTTGACGTGGGCTTCCCGCTCTTCCTTGTCCGGGCTTTCCGCTCCGCCGAAGCAGAGGTACTTCTTCCCTTCCAGCTCCAGTACGCTGCCCCGGCAGACGTGGTACACATTGCCGCCCAGCGGCTGCACCAGCCCGCCGAACCGCTCCTCGGTGGGGTACTGTTCCAGCAGGTCATAGTTCTCGTGGCTGCCATCGAGGAAAAGGATAGTGTAAGGCCGCTTGCGCAGCCAGTCCAGATTCTTCTGCTCGGCCTTGCTGCCGTCCCACACAAAGCCGAAATCGCCCAGCACAACGACGAGATCGCCCTTGCCGGCCCGGCGCAGCTCCCCGTCTTTGAAGCGGTCCAGTTCGCCGTGGGTGTCGCCCGTAAGATATACCATCCTCTTCCTCCTTTTGCGGAGTGTGAAATCGCCCCAAAAGCCTTGTCACGCCCCGCCAAACCTGTTATTATAAAGTATGAGGCCCTCTTCTGAGCCTGTTTTTGTTCCGTAAGAACGGACAGCACATTTTGTCCGATACTCTATCGCAAGTCAAGAAATTCGTGCAACATGAAAACAGCATATTTGCGATATGCAATTCAACGCTGTTGCTGTTGCATTAAAAAGTTGAATTGCTATAATATATTATCGCTTTTTGAGGAAAATGTCCACATGAAACGTATCGTCACCCTATTTCTGAGCCTTGTCCTGCTGCTGAGCTGCCTGTGCGCGCCGGCTTCGGCCCTGTTCGACCCCAGCCTCTTTTACGAGGTGCAGGCCAGGAGCGCCTACATCGTCAACACCGACACCAACATCATCGTCTACGACAAGGACAGCTCCCGTCAGGTGCCTGCCGGGGGCCTGACCAAATATATGACCATCGCGCTGCTGCTGACGAATTACGCCGACCAGCTCGACAACACCTTCCAGATGCCCTTTGCCATCTCGGATTACGTCCACAACAGTGATAATGCCGATATGCGCTCCAATGAGACCTTCACCTACCGGGAAGCTGTCTACGCCATGCTTCTGCGCAACGCCAACGAGGCCGCGATGGGCCTTGCCTACAGCCTTTCGGGCGGCGACCTTGCAGGCTGGGTGAGCCAGATGAATACCCTCTCCCAGCGCATCGGCACCACCGGAAGCACCTGGACGGACGCCTGCGGCCTCGACAGCGGCAACGTGACCACCGCCGTGGATATGTACCTTATCCTGCGGTATCTGATGAGCTTCGACGCCTTCGTGGACATCTCGTCGGCCCCCGCCTTCACCATGCCCGCCAAGGAAAAGCACACCAAGAGTTTCGTGCTGCTGAACCAGAACGTCGCCCTCAACAAAACCAGCGGCGGCAGCTTCTACCGCAAGTCTATGCAGGGTGGTATGTGCGATGTGATGGCCTACAAAAACGACCACGGCGACCAGAGCTATGTTTCGTGGGCCAATCAGGACGGCTCCACCTATATCTTCTGCATCATGCAGAGTCCCGACACCTGTGACACCTACGGTTACGCCAACCGCCGCCCGGCTCTCTACGAAACGACCCGCCTCATCGACTGGGTGTTCCAGAGCTTTTCCATCCAGCCTGCGCTGGACACCGACCTTGCTCTGGCAGAGATCCCCGTGAAGTATTCCTCCGACACCGACACCCTCAAGCTCTACCCCGACAACAGCATGATGACCCTGCTGCCCTCTTCGGGCGACGGCACCGTGACTCAGAAATACTTCCATCTGCCCGACTATGTCTGCGCCCCCGTCCAGCAGGGCGATGTGGTCGGCACCGTGGAGCTGAAGCTGGCCGGCGAGACCATCGGCATGGTCAACCTCATCGCCGGGCAGGACGTGAGCCGGAGCAGCCTGCTCTACTCTTTTTCGAAGCTGCAGGAGTTCTTCGGCAGCCTCTACCTCAAGGTAGTGCTCGTCGTCAGCGCCATCTGCGCCATCATCTATGTGGCGTGGGTCCTGCTCAACTCCCCCCACACCCGCCATTCCTCCAAAAAAGTCCACCGCTATGGCCGTCCCCGCGACTGAGCCGTGCGGTCAGCTTCTTTTCTGAAAAAGCTGTAAAAAGCAGTTGACAAATACGCCCCCAAGTGGTAATATATACAGGCAGTCCGCGACTGCAAAGAACTGTATATGGGCGTGTTCCCGAGTGGCCAATGGGGACAGACTGTAAATCTGCTGCTTTTCAGCTTCGGTGGTTCGAATCCACCCGCGCCCACCAAAAACTCCAGTGTTGTAATGACACTGGAGTTTCTGTCGTATGTGGATCTTTCAGAGTGCGTCCTATTCGGGGCGCACCCTGTTTTTGTTTTGCCTTACTTTCCCTTGTTCCGCAGTTCTTTTTTCGTTGCCCACAGGCTGTAAGCGCAGGCGATCACCTCGGACACCCAAAACGCAAACCACGCTTTTTCGATGCCCATGGTGCGGATGAGAAGCCACAGGCAGGGCACCAGCACCACCAGCTGCCGCAGCGCACCGCCGATCATATTGACCACACCGTTGCCAAGACCGGAGGCAAAGTAGCCGCACAGAATCGTTGTGACCGCAAACAGGAAGGTCACCGAGATGATGCGCACGGCAGGCTTCCTCCGGCTTTTTCTGCCCCAGCTTCCGGGAGAGCAGGGCGTTCAGACCCACGGCGGTACCCACGCCAATGGCGATCATCAAAAACTGGATGGCATATACAAGAGAGGCGGCGGTCAGGGCCTTTTCCGACAGTCGTGCCACAAAAATGCTGTCCACGATGTTGTACAGCGATTGGATGAGCAGCGACAGCATCAGCGGTACCGCCATGGTGTACAGCAGGGGGCGGATGGGCATTTCTGCCAGTTTGTTTTTCGGGTTCATAGGTCCTCCTTTTCGGGCAAACAAAAAAGCGTGAAATCGTTGAGGGGGTAGCTTTCCCTCAGGATTTCACGCTTTGTAAGCCGACTTTTTGTATTCTTAACGAAAGGTATTATACCGGAGTTTTTTCAAAATTGCAAGAAGAATTTTGAAAAAATCACAGCAGTGCGTTTTCCAGATCGCTCAGCATTTCGCTCAGTGCCTGAATGCCGCCCTCTGCGGTGTACCAGACATTCGGGTGTGACAGATAAACGACGTGGCCGTTCTTGTAAGCATCCGTGCTCTTGACCAGCTCGTTTTCCAGGATTTCCTGCGCCAGCTGTGCGCCATCGGTGCCAATGGCTGCATCGCGGTCCATTGCGAAGATGTAGTCGGGGTTCTTGTCCACAATGAACTCGAAGGAGGCCTCGTTGCCGTGGGTCGAAGTGTCGATATTGGCATCTACGCCGATGTTCTCAAAGCCGATCTCCTTGCCGATGATGGAGCAGCGGCCATCGTTGCCCAGAACATTGAAGCTGCCGCTGGTGGTCATGCCGACGATGGCAGTCTTGCCCTCTGCAAAGGCTTTCAGGGCGTCGATGCGGCTGTCAAAGTCCGCCATCAGGCTTTCCACCTGATCTTCCAGACCAAAGATAGAAGCGATGGTCATGGCGTTTTCACGGGTGCTTTCCACAACGCCCTTTTCGGCGTCGGTCGAAAGGAAAACAACGGGTGCGATCTCGCACAGAGCATCATAGGCTTTGGACAGGCGTCCGCTGATAAAAATGATGTCCGGCTCGCAAGCCATGACTGCTTCCATATCGGCTTCCTTGATGTTGCCAAGGTTCGCAATGCTGTCATTGGTGACATAGCTCTGAAGATAGTCCAGAGAGGTGGATGCCGTGCCGACCACACGGTCGCCAACGCCCAGTTCATCCAGAATGTCCAGAGAAGCAAGGTCGAGGATGGCAATGCGCTGCGGGTCAAAGAGTACTTCCACATCTACCAGTTCCTTTGCACCGTTGAACGCCTTGATGGTCACAGATTCCGGTGCAGCTTCCGAAGAGGCTGCGGTTTCGCTGGATGCAGCCACAGAGGATGCCACGGAGCTTGCCGTGGAGGAGGAAGCGCCGCAGGCGGTAAGAACACCCGCTGCACTCACAGCGGCCATAGCGGTCAGAAACGAACGACGAGAAATTTTCTTCATAAGAATGCTCCTTTTAAAAAGTACTGAAATCAATAATATATCGACAAAGGCTTGCCTTCGATCTGCATGATCTCAAAGTCTACCTTGTAGATATCGGACAGGTTTTCTTTGGTGATCACTTCCTGCACGGTGCCAAACTTTGCGATTTTTCCATCCACGAAGGCGCAGATGTAGTCGGAATAAAACGCAGCATAGTTGATCTCGTGCAGAACAAGGATCACCGTTTTGCCCAGCTCATCGCACAGGCGGCGGACGATGCGCATGAGGTTGGTTGCATGGTAAATATCCAGATTGTTGGTCGGTTCATCCAGCAGGATATACTCGGTATCCTGCGCAATGACCATGGCAATATAGGCGCGCTGCCGCTGACCGCCGGACAGTTCATCGATGAACTGCTCCTCAAAATCGCCCAGTTCCATGTAGGCGATGGCACGGTCAATGACCTCGTTGTCCTCTTGGGTCAGCCGTCCGCCGGAGTACGGAAAGCGGCCAAATGCAACCAGCTCCCGGACGGTCAGCTTCATCTGGACATTGTTGGCTTGGGTCAGGATGGCGAGCCGCTTGCTCAGCTCCCGGCTTTTCCAGCGCGTGATCTCCGTCCCCTCAAAATCCACAAGACCGCTGTCCCGTGCGATCAGGCGGGACAACATTCCCATCACGGTGGATTTTCCTGCGCCGTTCGGGCCGATGAGGGAAAGGACTTTGCCTTTCGGAATCTCAAAACTCACGCCATCGACAACGGCTTTGCCATCGTAACGTTTGGTGATCTCTTTTACAAACATGGTGTTATGCCTTTCTCTGGGTGAGCAGCAGATAAAGGAAATACACGCCGCCGCCCACGGTGATGAACACGCTGACCGGAACCGAGTAAACGAACACCCGCTCCACCAGAAGCTGTCCGCCGATCAGAACGACCATACCAAACAAAACAGAGCCGGTAATGAGCTGGCTGTGCCGGTAAGTGCGCAGGAATTGCCGGGAAAGGTTGGCAATGATAAGTCCCAGAAATGCCAGCGGTCCGACCATAGCGGTGGCTGTTGCAATGTACAGTGTGACCCCCAGCAGCAGCCGGCGAATGCAGCGGTCATAATCTACGCCCAGATTGATGGCCTGATCTTTGCCCAGTGTCAGAACGTCCAGCAGCGCAAGCTCTTTCCGGAAGGCAAAGGCGACCAGCGCAAGAACCACAACGGACAGTACCAGAATCGCCGAATTGACATTGGAAAAGCTGGCGACCAGATCCGTCAGCAGCGTGTCGTACTCGTTGGGGTCCATCACACGGGTCAAGGTCGTCTGGATGCTGGAAAAGAACGAGGTCAGCACCGTGCCGATAAGCAGAACGTACAGAACATTGTGGTTCGTTTTCTGGAACAGATAGCTGTAGATCACGGTGGCAACAGCGCCCATAATGGCGAGGTCCACCGCAAAGGCGGCGTTGGCATTGACCGCCAGAAAGCTGCCCGAACCCGCCACAAAGAACACCGCCGTGTGGATCAGCGAATAAAGCTGATCCATGCCCAACAGGCAGGGCGTGACGATGGTGTTGTTGATGATGGACTGAAACACGATGGAAGCACTTCCAATGGCAAATGCCGTGATGAGCATGGCGATCAGCTTGGGTGTGCGGATGCGCATGGCGTAGGCAAATAATTTTGGGTTTTCAAAGTGGACCCCCACTGTCATATAGCCCGCGCAGGCCAGCAGAACAAGAAGCAGAAGGATCAGCAGGCGCAGATGATTTTTGTGCGTTTTCATGCTGCACCTCCGGTTTTCTTGGCAGCTTTGCTCAGCCGGACTGCCTTGCGCCCATGCCGAAGCCGATACAGCAGCAGCCCGACAAACAGGATACTGCCGATGACGCCAACGATCAGCTCGATGGGCAGCTCGTAGGGGTAGATCACAACCCGCCCGATCATATCGCAGACCAGCACGAACAATGCGCCAAACAGAGCGGTATCCACCAGCGTTCCGCGGATCTGGTCACCCTTGAACATTGCTACGATATTGGGTACGATAAGGCCGATGTAGGAGATCGAGCCGACCACAACAACAACGGATGCGGTGATCATGGCAGCAATGGTCAGGCCCATAAACAGCACCAGATCATACGGAACGCCGAGGTTCTGAGAAAAATCTTTTCCCATCCCCACGATATTGAAGTGGTTGGCAAATACAAATGCCAGCACCACCAGCGGTACCGTCAGCCAGACAAGCTCATACCGCCCACGAATGACGGTGGAAAAATGACCGACCAGCCAGCTGGAAAGAGCCTGTGTCATTTCATATTTGTAGGCAAGATAATTGGTAACGCCCATTACGATGTTGGAGAACATGATGCCGACCAGCGGGACCATGACAACGTCCTTGAACTGGATACGCTGGATGAACCAGACAAAGACCCATGTACCGAGAACGGCACAAACGAAGGAAAAGGCAGCACGTCCCCACAGGGTAGAACCCGGTGCAAACAGCAAAGCCAGCAGAATACCAAACTGCGCAGAAGAGATCGTTGCGCCTGTGGTGGGCGAAACAAACTTGTTCATGCAGAGCTGCTGCATGATAAGCCCCGCCACGCTCATGCCAATGCCTGTGCAGAGGATGGCAAGCAGACGCGGCAGGCGGGAGATCAGAAAGATCTCCCATGTTTTCACGCTGCCTGTAAGCAGGTCGGAAGGCCGGATGTCCAGCACCCCGACAAACAAAGAACAAACCGAAAGAATCATCAGCAGAACGCCGAGAAAAACGGTGGAACGATGATTACGAATGAAAAGCCCTCCTCAAGATTAGTGCGAACTAACTTTTGAAAATAAAAAGAGAACGCCTGCGTGTGAAGAAACTGGTCTTACGTGTTCACACACAGCGCGTTCTGCTGGAGGGATTATATCATAAGGCATCGATGGGTTTCAAGTGGCAAACTCTCACGAAGGTTTCACGAAACAAACCGCCCTGCTTTGTTGATTCCTACAAAGTTGCTCCGATTTATATATCGCTGCAAATTACAGCATTGCAGCGTCCTATTCTTATTATAAAAAACGCAAAAAATAAATGCAAAGGAGATCCTTCACAAAAAGAGCCCTTGCATTTATTGGTAAAAATCACCATGCAGCTTCAGTTCAGAACGCCCAGCAGCCGTTTGCCGGCTTCCTGCTGCGATTCCCCAAGGGATACCGCCAGTTCTTCCCGCAGGGCGCGCTCTACCATCTGGTAGAAATAGGTATCCATGGCGTTGATCTTCCGGCCACGGCTTTGCTGCTGGGCCTGCTTTTGCCCCAGCTCCTTGAACAGGGTCAGGTATTGGTAAAAATCGTTGGTGTGGAGCAGCGCCTGATAATGTTCTGCCAGCGCTGTCTGTACCCCCGCCGGGATAGGCAGCTTCTCCGCTTTGATGCGTGCAAGGTCGGCTTCCGCCTGCTGTGGCGGGGTCACCGGGCGCAGGGCATCTTCCACAAAGTTTGCCTCGTGCAATCTGCGCAGAATGCCCAGTACAATTCTTGTGCAAAACTGCCTTTGCAAATTCCAGACAGGCAGGCTATAATGATTTCGTACAACGAGTAGCACTCATGCGTAAAACCGGTTGCATGAGAGCTGCCCGTTGTTTTTGTTTGCCCCAAAATGGAAAGGTAAAGGTGAATCCCATGGAAAGTTCCAATCAATTCCTTGGCACGGAGCGCATCGGCAAGCTGATGCAGAAATACGCGATCCCGTGCATTATTTCGCTGTTGGTCGGCGCACTGTATAACATCGTAGACCAGATCTTTATTGCAAACGCCAGCTATCTTGGCTCTTATGGCAACGCCGCCAATACGGTCGTTTTCCCCCCTGACGGTGGTAGCGCTGGCAATCGCAGTCATGATCGGTGATGGCTGCTGCGCCTTCGTCAGCATCAGCCTTGGGCAGAACGAGGTCCCCAAGGCAAAGCGGAGCGTCGGCAATGCGGTGGTGATGTGTCTGGTCAGCAGCATTGTGCTGGCCGCGCTCTATCTGATTTTTGCGGACACCATTCTTGCCATGTTCGGCGGAACGGTGAACGCCGAGACCTATCACCACTCGCAGGAGTATTTCTTTTATATCACACTGGGCGTGCCCTTTTATATGTTCGGGCAGGCCATGAATCCCATCATCCGCGCGGATGGCAATCCTCGGTTTGCCATGGTGTCCACCCTTGCGGGTGCGGTGCTGAACATCATTCTGGACCCCATCTTCATTTTCGGTTTCCGCTGGGGCATGATGGGCGCAGCGGTGGCTACCGTCATCGGTCAGCTGGTCACGGCAGCGCTGGCAGTGTGGTATCTGCTGCACATGAAGATCATTCGTCCTGAAAAGGGTGACTACCGGCTGAAGGGCTCCATCTGCGGCCGCACCCTGACCCTTGGCATCACCAGCTTTCTGTCCCAGATCAGCCTTGTGGCGGCAATGGCAGCCATCAACAACATGATCCGCAAATACGGCGCACTGGATGCCGTGTTCGGGCAGGAGCAGTACGCCCAGATCCCCATGGCGGTGGTGGGCATCGTGATGAAGTTCTTCCAGATCGTCATCTCCATCGTGGTGGGCATGGCGGCTGGTTGCATCCCCGTGGTGGGCTTCAACATGGGTGCCAAAAAGCCCACCCGCGTAAAGGAGCTGTTCACGAAACTGCTGCTGGCAGAGGCCGCGGTGGGTGCCGTTGCGCTGGTGCTGGTGGAGGGCTTCCCGCGTCAGCTGATTGCCCTGTTCGGTGCCGCCAACGAGAGCGTCTACTACACGGATTTTGCAGTGCGCTCCTTCCGCATCTACCTGTGCATGATCATTCTGGCCTGTGTCAACAAGGCCTGCTTCATCTTTTTGCAGGCCATGGGCAAGGCGGCGGAATCCACCGCCCTGTCCATGGTGCGTGAGGTGGTGTTCGGCGTGGGCTTTGCCCTGCTGCTGCCCCGGTTCTTCGGGCTGGACGGCGTGCTGTACTCCATGCCCATATCGGATATTCTCACCTTCCTGATCGCTGGCTATCTCATCCTCAAGACCTACCGTGAACTGAGCACGAAAGGAGAAGTCTAATGGAAAAACGCATCATCACCATCAGCCGCGAGTTTGGCAGCGGCGGCAGAACCATCGGCAAACTGGTAGCAGAGCATCTGGGCATCCAGTGCTATGACGCCGAACTGATCCAGAAACTGGCTGTCGAAAGCGGCTTTGACGAGAGCTACATCAAGGAGACCGGAGAGTACACTCCCGGCGGCTTCCTCGCCTCCGCCTTCACCGACCGCAGCTTCGGCCCCACCAACGAGGACCTGCTCTGGAAGCTGCAATACCGGATCATCCGGGAGCTGGCGGAAAAAGAGCCCTGCGTCATCGTAGGACGCTGCGCCGACTTCATCCTGCAGGACCGCACCGACTGCCTGAAAGTCTTTGTCCACGCCGACCTGAAGTTCCGGGCTGACCGCATCGTGCGGGTCTACGGCGAGCGTGAGAAATCTCCCGAGGCCCGTCTGAAGGAGAAGGATAAGCGCCGCGCTGCTTATTACCGCTTCTATACCGATATGAAATGGGGCAATGCCGCCAACTATCATATTGCACTGGACAGCGGGGTTATCGGCATTGAAAAAAGCGCAGAGATCATCGAAAGTCTTGCGTAAGCCGTATCCGAGGCAAGTCCTACGCCAATAGAGCAAAACAAATAATCCGAACCTTTCTCTTATCGAGAAAAGGTTCGGATTTTCTATTTTAGCGGCAGTCCTCCCGGGAGACATTCCTACGGGTTGGGAACCGCGCACTAACAAAAGCCCCACTGGGGCTTTTGTTGCCCCGCCTGCGGTGGGGCCGTGCTGTCCAAGTCCTCTTATCCGCTGTTATAGCTAAAGGGAAAATGTCATATAAAGCAAAAAAGACAGCTACCAAAAGCTGTCTTCCTTGTGGTGCAGGAATGCAATCCAAATCCGAACCATTTCCCTTTGATGCGGCTTCTGCCGCTTCTCCAAAAGTCACGGTCTGTGTTCCTTCTTTATAGTTGAAGGTTATCAAAACCTTATCATCGTACAGATAAATCGCATTGATGAAGGTATCCACCAGCGCCTGCCGCTGGTCTTTCAGGCTCATGTCCAGTTTACGGAACCGCAGCAGCCAGAACCGGATGAACTCCTCCGTGACCTTGGGCTTTGCCAGCTTCTCTTCCGCAATGCGGGCTTCAAGCTCACGCTTGGTTTCTTCCAGCTGCTCCAGCCGCTCCTTGGTGGAGCTGGTCAGAATACCAGCCTGTATCGCGTTCAGCATATTCTGGATACCGGATTCCGCATCCCGAAGCTGTTTCTCATAGAGGGGAATGTTGGTGTTCTCCTTGTTTTGCAGTTCCATCACCTTGGCGATGATAGATTCCATGGCGGCATCGTCTTTGACAAGCTGCATCGTCTGGTTGACCACCAGATCTTCCAGCCACTGTTTACGGACGGTCTTTTTCTTGCAGCCCTTGTGCTTTTTGGCAGTGGCACATTTATAGTAGCGGTGGACTTCACCCGTCCGGCTCGTGCCGCTTTCGCCAAACATCAACGCCCCACAGTAGCCGCAGAACAGCTTGGTGGTGAGCAGGTAGTCATCCTCTGCCTTTCTACGGGCAGGGGCTTTCTTGTTTTTGGCGATTTTCTCCTGCACATCCTCAAACAGTTCCAGCGGAATGATGGGCGGGATAGCATCCGGTACGACCACATCCCGGAATTTCAGTTCTCCGATGTACCGCCGGTTTTTGAGCATATGTTCGACGCTGTTATAGGTAAACGCACCGCCCACCGGGTTCTTGATGCCGTTTTCGTTCAGCCAGTCCCGGATCTCCTTCATGGTGGAGCCTTCATTGTACTTCTTGAACGATTCCAGCACAAAAGGCGAGGTGAGAGGGTCAATATGGAACTTCCGTTCCGAATCCAGCGTGTAACCAAAGGTTCCACGACCACCGTTGCAGCGTCCTTTCAGGATGTTCTCGGTCTGTCCACGCACGACCTTCTCGGCAAGGTCAGCGGAATAATACTCGGCATAACCTTCCAGCACCGATTCCAGAATGATGCCCTCCGGCCCCTCGGAGATGATCTCGGTGGCAGACATGAGCTTGACACCATTCTTCTTCAGCTGGGTCTTGTACCGGGCACTGTCGTAGCGGTTCCGGGCAAAACGGTCAAGCTTCCAGACCAGCACAATGTCAAACAGCTTTTTGTCGCTGTCTTTTATCATCTGCTGAAACTCCGGGCGGTTGTCCGTTTTGGCAGAGATGGCACGGTCAATGTAGTGCTTGACGATGGTGATGCCATTCTTTTCCGCATAGGCAGTGCATTCACGAATCTGGCCTTCAATGGATTCTTCGCGCTGGTTATCCGATGAATAGCGGGCATAGATCACGGCGGTCATGGCAAGCACCTCTCTTTTATGCATCAATGGACGGTAGAGTGTTCATTTCAAAGCAATGTTTCGTATAATGTATATACCATACTTTTCATCCTATTGCAATAGGTTTATAGAATGTCATTTTTCCTGAATGTCATTTTTATGATGGACTCCTGTACAAATTTCGGCTGAACGGTATTCAAAAAGGATGTTCTATCCCATGACAGAGCATCCTTTTGAAACAGCTTTCTCTTATTATAGCTTTAAATCGTCCAATTCTGACTTGCTGATTGCAAATCAACCATGTGCGCATACAATCCGTTCCGAGCATAAAGCTCATCCGGTCTGCCTTGCTCCGCTACGATGCCATCCTTCAGCACAACAACCTTGTCTGCACCTGCCACGGTACGCATCCGGTGAGCGATGATGAGAACGGTCTTGTTTTTGATGAGGCGGGACAGAGCCTCCTGAATCGCCGTTTCGTTCTCAACATCCAGACTTGCGGTGGCCTCGTCCAGCAGAATGATGGGCGCATCCTTCAGAAAAGCACGGGCGATGGAAATGCGCTGACGCTCACCGCCGGAAAGAGCGCAGCCATTCTCGCCGATATTGGTGTTCCACTTGTCCGGCAGCTTCTCGGCAAATTCCTCGCAGTTTGCCAGCTTTGCCGCCGTAAGGACCTCCTCGTCGGTGGCACCTTTGCGCCCCAGACGGATGTTTTCGAGGATTGTGTTGTCAAACAGGGTCACATCCTGAAAGACGATGGAATACAGGCTCATGAGTTTTTCCGGGTCGATTCGGGAGACATCCATGCCGCCCACGGTGATACTGCCCTTCTGGTAATCCCAGAACCGTGCTGCCAGCCGGGAAACAGTGGTCTTGCCGCTGCCGGAGGGGCCCACCAGCGCCGTAACCTCCCCCTGCTTTGCGGTAAAGGAGACATCCCGCAGCACCGCTTCACCGGAGTCATAGGCAAAGCCCACATGGTCGAACACGATATCGCAGCCCTGATTGGTCAGCTGCTCGCTGCCGGTCTGCAGGGGAGCGTCCAGAATCTCATTCATCCGCCCCACATTGGTACGCATGGCGATGACCGCCGCCAGATTCTGCAAAGCCCCCTGCATGGGGTCGTACATCCGGGATGCCGCCATCAGGAACAGAAACAGGGTCAGTACATCGATGCTGCCCTGCACCAGCAGCACCGAACCGGTGAGCGCCACCGATGCAATGCCCAGCTTGAGCACCATGCCGGCGGAGGACACAAACAGCGCTGTTTCCAGCTCTGCCACAATAGACTGCTTTTCCACTGCCCGAATTTTGCCGGAAAGGCCGGACAGATACTGCTGCTCCGCATTGCTGGCTTTCAGGTCCCGGAGAGTCTCGATGTACTCCTGAATACCGTCCGCACAGGCCATTTTCGCCGCCATGGTCCTGGCCTGCACCTTATCCTGTACCCGATAGCTGCCCACCACGATGGCGATGGACACCGGGATGACCCACAGAGCTGCCAGTGCCATCCGCCAGTTGAACGCAAACAGGCTCAGCGCAATGATCACGGTGGAGATGAGGGAACCGAACAGGCCGGGAATAAAGTGAGAGCAGGTCTTTTCCAAAACCTCACAGTCCGACATGATGGTACTGGTCAGATCGGCCAAATCTCGTTTGCCAAAGAAAGACAGCGGCAGCTTACGCAGACGTTCTGCGAGAGCCAGACGGCGGATACCGCTTTCTTTATAGGTCGTAAAATAGGTTCCGTTGTACTGGAACCATGTGGTCAGCAGGATCAGCGCAAAGCAGCCCACGCACCCCAGCAGATAGAAGGTGCTTCTCCCGCTCGTGGAGTCTGCCAGCAGGTCTTTTACCAGAAGATACAGCAGCCCGGTGGGCAGCATGAACGCCATGTTCTGGAACGCACAGGCCAGAACGCCCTTTACAAGCCCCTTTGCGCCCTCCGGGGAGCTGGCTGTGGCGTGTTGAATTTTTTCGATCATTCCTTACCCCTCCTTTGCGACCTTCCACTGCACCGAGGCCTGATAGTCCTGCCACATCCGGGCAAACAGGCCGTTCTGCGCGCACAGTTCGTCCTTTGTGCCGGATTCCACAATCTGCCCATCCTGCACCACATAGATGCAGTCGGCGTTGGCTACGGTGGACAGACGGTGTGCGATCATCAGCACGGTTTTGCCCTTGGCAAGCTGAGCAAAGGCTGCCTGCACCTTTGCTTCATTGTCCGGGTCGGCAAAAGCGGTGGCCTCGTCAAGCAGCAGGATGGGCGCATTTTTCAGCATGGCGCGGGCAATGGCAATGCGCTGCTGCTCGCCGCCGGACAGATACACGCCTTTTGTGCCAATGACGGTATGGATGCCCTCCGGGAACTTTTCCACGATATCCATGCACTGTGCAGCTTTCAGCGCCGCCAGCACCTCGGCTTCGGTGGCCTGCGCTCTGCCCAGCCGGACGTTGTCCAGAATGCTGCCCTTGAGCAGGCGGCTGTTCTGGAACACAAAGGAGATGGTGTCCATCAACTCTTCCTTGGGGATGTCCCGCACATCCGCTCCGCCCACCCGGACGCTGCCGCTCTGCACATCAAAGAACCGGCAAATCAGGTTTGCCAGTGTGGATTTGCCGCCGCCGGAGGGGCCAACGAAAGCCACCATCTGACCCGGCTGAATTTTCAGCGAAACGCCCTTGATAACATCCGTTTTGCCATCATAGCTGAAATGCACATCCTGCAGCATAACAGAAGCGTCCTTCGGGTGCTGCGGAACAGCCTCCACCTGCATGGGCGCCGCCTCCAGCACCGAGTCGATGCGTGCCAGCGCATCCGCCACCACCATCTTGCTCTCGCTCATATACATCATACGGGTCAGAGTCAGGGAGATCACCGGCGTGATGATGATATAGAACAGCAGGTTCAGCAGAAACTCCGGGGTGACGCCGTGGGTCGTGAACAGCAGCCCGCCCGCGATCAAAAAGGCGAACACGCCGTTGACGGCGGCGGTATAGAACATCATGGGCAGGCGCAGGTCTTTGGTGTAGGAGATGACCCACTTTTCATACTCATCAATGGTGGTCTTGAACTTTTTGAAGGAAAATACCGATTGCCCGAAGGTCTTGACCACTGGGATACCCCGGACGTACTCCACGGCCTCATTGGACATAGCCTCCAAGGCGTTGCCGTACTGCCGCATTTTTTCAGCCATCCGCTTGCCAGTCATGGTCGCCATAATGAGAAAAGCCAACACCACCGGCGCAAGGCTCAGCAGACCCAGCCGCCAGTCGAACGCCAGCAGCAAAACCAGCAGTCCCGCCGGGGTGGCGATGGCGTTGTACTGGTCGGGCAGCTGGTGGGCAAGATAAGTCTCGGCGGATCCGGTGCTCTCATGGATGATCTTGCGCAGCTTGCCGCTGCCAAAGGTCTCGGCAAAGCCCAGCGGCAGCACCGCCAGATGCTCCGACACCGCCCGCCGCAGATTGGTCGCCACCCGGAACGCCGACAGATGGGAGCACATCAGCGCCGCAATGTAAATGAGGTAAGCCAGCACCGCAAACAACACTGCCATCCAGCCGTAATGGGGGATGTTCACCGCCTGCGCATAGTCCGGCGCGGCGTTCAACACATCTCGCAGGATCTTCCAGATGTACACAAAAGGCACCAGCGCCACCAGCGCACTGACCGCAGACAGCACCCACGAAGCGTAGGTGAAATATCGGTAGTTCCCGGCGTAGCCCATCAGCCGGGAAAGATCGGACTGTTTTTTCACGGAAAGACCTCCTTCAAATAATTTTTATGCAAAAATGTGCCGTGGCGTTTTTGCTCCACAGCACATTCTACGTATTAACCTGCTAGATTTTCAGTACAGAACAGCTCAATGCAGTTGTCGATCATAGTCTGGTCGCAATCCGTAGAAATGCCAGATGCCACCCAGTAAGCATAATCGCCTGCATCATACTGACTCAGAGCATCTGCATCCGAACCATAGCGAAACTCAATGTGGTAGGTTTCCGCACTGGTGTCTGGCGCGAGGAAAAAGTAGGTGAACTCGCCGGAATCGGCATCATCACTTTCAAACTCATACAGTCCATGCACAGGCTCCATGCCAATGTAGTGATAGGTATGGGAGAACAGCACATTGCCGTCCTTATCGGTGCCGGAAATGGTAGAAGTTTCACCATCGAAGGTCAAGATCGCAAGGCTATTGGTAAAGCCGCAGAAATAGGCTCCGCCGCCGTTGGCATACGCTTTGACTGCATCTTCGCCGTAAACATCACCTGTCACCATAGAGGACAGCTTCTCAAAAGCAGCTTCGGCATTGTCCTCGCCCACGAGAGCGGTACAATCATCCAGCCATGTCTGCTTATATTCGTCCGCCAGAATCACCGGCCACAGTTCCTGATAGCTGCCCGTTAGGTCGTTCAGCAACTGTGCAGCGGCAGCTTCGTTTTCATCCACAGCAGAAGAGGCGGTCTCTTCTACGGAAGAAACAGTGCTTTCTGCGGCAGAACTTGCAGAAACGGGAACAGAGCTCGCCGTGCCGCTGCTGCAGCCAACCAGAAGAGAAGCAGACAGAGCTAGCACAGCAGCTGCACTCAGAATTCTTTTCATCAAACGCATTATCAATTTCCTCCACAAAATCAGAATATCGGCGTTAGTTTCAACTAATCGCGATACTGATTTTACTGGAACCGGACTTTCTGCGCAAGAACCAAATCGACAGAATCTATCCAATCGGACGCATCTTCCGATACTCCGTAGGCGTCATGCCGGCTGCTTCCCGAAATGCAGAAGAAAACTTATTCGGATTTTCGTACCCGACCCGATGGGCGATTTCAGCAACCGTGCAATCGGTTTCGAGTAGTAGCTTCTGTGCCAGCTGCAGCCGGTACTCTTTCTGATACGCATAGACCGAGCTTCCGTAAATGCCTTTGAAACAGCTTTTTAATGCCGTAGGCGAAAGGCCGACCTCCTGTGCAAGCTGTTCGATTGTACGGCGAACTGTCAGTTCCTGCGTGAGAAGAGCCGCAGCCTGCTTCACACACTCCACCTGATGCTGATTGAAATACTCTGTCTGCTGCACATCTTCCCTGTTTTTCAGCCGGGTCAGAATATGCAGCAACTCCAGCACTTTCAGCCGAAGATAGCCAGTGTCCGGCACAGAATGCGCTGTGTAAAGCTCTGAAAAAATATGGGCAATGGTCGGTTCTGACCGCAGGATACAGCAGCGGTTTTCCGTGCAGATGTACCGCCGTATGACATCAAGGTCTACGCCGTACCATTCCATTTGTTTCCGCATTTCCGGCGAAATCGCATCCAGATCCAGTAGGATGGTGATGCCGTGGTAGTGCCGCAGCGGAAAGCAGGAGGACGACTTTTTGCGCGCCGCTGCACACACCGCAAAATCCCCTGCTGCCAGATAGCAGCAGCTATTTGCCCCAAAACTGCACTCGTAACGCCCCACGCGGCAGTGGTTGATCTCAATGACATTCCGCATTGGTGCCGTGGCTTCCTCAAAGAATGCAAGGTGCATATCGTTATAATACAGCTCTGCACCCAAAAACAGTGGACAGATAATCATACTCCCAGTTCCTGTCTCATTGGAAAATTTCACGGTGTGAGGCATTTCAGTCGAGGTCGTTTCTTCTATGGAAAGATCAAAAAGTGATTTATGCATAGCCATTCTCTTTTCCTGAAGATTCGCTTTTTCTTACTGATTCGCAGACGTGAACTGTCAAATTCCATTTCTCTGCAAAAATGTTTCCATCAAATCAAGATACCGTTCCGCCTGAACGATAAAGCCCACATGACCGCCCGGAACTGTGCGGATCTCCGCATCCAGTTTCCGGAACAGATCTGCGAACCGTTTCTGATCTTCCTTTTTGAAAATGTCATTTTCCGGGAGGAGGATCAGTATCCTCCCCCGCAGATATTCAAAATCATTTGCTTGGAAAGGCGGGTAATCCTTCAGCATATATACACACCGGAAGCTATGGATGCACTTTCTGCAAAAAACACAGACAATTCAGCAATCGCTGTCAGCCTGCGAGGTGCGCAGAGTGCTTTTTCTCATACACCGCAGCCGCGATGCACCAGCAGATAAAACGCTTTGTTTCTTCTTTCTTCATTTTCTTCGCTTCCTGTGCATCTATTTTATGGTTTTCATGCAAAAATCGCAGTGGTCATTTCCGCGCCCTAGCGTCATGCTTCTCTCCCAGATCAGCTTCGGATGCAGCCCGGTATAGCTGATGTCATCACTGTCACAAAAGCAGCGGCACAGCTCCGGGCAGCCGTATTCTGCGCAGGTGTCGTGATAGGGACACTTCATCATATCCACACGCCAGACGCCGTTACCGGTCTGCAGTTCTTTTGGGGCAAAGCCCGCCGCCGGGCCGAAAACGCTCCGGGTGGATTTGACGAAAACGCCGGGAACAAGGCGGTAAAGCCCCGGTATGTGCAGCAGGGCGGCAAGCTGTTTGTGGCTCGTTCTCGCCAAGTGCTCCACATAGCCGTGAACGGTTTGCAGTGCCTCCTCTTTCGGCATGACCCGCTGCAAGGTCTCGTAGGCCGAAATGCCCGGCAATATCTGCCGCTTGAGGTGATATTGCTTTTCCTTGCTTGCACCCGCATTTTCAGCCAGCAACGCACTCAGGCGTATATCGAAAGCGGTGTTCAGTTCCTTTGCCCGCGCGGGAAAGCGCAGTGCCACAGTCTCCCGGAAATCACGGGAGAGATAGGTTTCCTTCATCGTCCTGCCTCCGTTCCAGCTTTCACGAAGCCCTTCTTTTTATACCCGCAGTCGCAGTATGGGCCGCCGGAGGCGAGAGTGTACTGCCGCACAAAGTTCGTCGCAGCGCCCGCTTCGCTCATGGTGTAGTCCAGATGGCACAGGGCAGGGGTCAGATCGTACAGACCCAGTTCCTTCATCAGCACACAGATGCCGCACTTGGTAAAGCGTCCTTCATAGCCGCTGCCGTCAGGGTATTCGTAAAATTCCATGTTCCACGAGTAGGGGTTGCGGTCGGCGGCTTTCAGAGCAGCGGTGGCCTTCATGGCGGCAATATCCTTTGGGGTAAACTTGCTTTTTCCGCTCTTGCGGCAGAACCACTGCATGGGCTTTGTCATCATGGACTTTGCGTAGTAATCCGTCAGCCTGTCCACCTCCGGACGTTGCGGCATGGAGAGGATGAACGCGCCGAGCATTGCGCAGTTGACGATGTTCATCTTGAAGCGGTCCGCTTTTTCAAACTCCGGTAGCCTGCGGATGATCTGCCGGTATTGCGGCTTTGCCTTTTTCGTGATGGCTCTTGCGGTGGCTGCATCATAGCCCAGCACAGCGGTCAGCTGCTTTTGAAAGGAGCCTGAAAACAGCACCCACATTCCCATAGGCATCCCGGCGTATTTCATTGCAGATACCTCCCGGCTTCCGTTTCCAGTGCCTGCCATACCGGGTAGGCTGCGCCATGTTCATCGAAAAATTTCTTAAGATCCCGGTTCAGCGCACTCATTTCGTCGATGGCGTTCATGGCATGGTCGGAGGCGCAGAGTTTTCCCAGCGAGGTGGCGCACATCAGCTTGAAAAAGCGCAGGCAGGTCTTGCGGTATTTCTCCCCTTCAAAGTCTGCATCCTCCTTGGGCAGAATGGTGTGCCCGGCATCTCGGATGGCGCGGTATCCCTCGATGTTGGCATCCAGCACACGGTTCAGGTACGCGGTATCGCCCCTGAGCTTTTTCAGGTCGCCGTCTGTCTTATAGCAGGCGAAGGCCGCAGGCATCACAAACGCGGCATGGCAGAGCAGATAGTCCTCCATGTTCGGCTCGTAAACGACCTTATATTTTGTGCCGTGGAAGATGCGCCCGATCAGCTGTTTATTGGAGATTGCACCCGGCAGCTGTCCGATGGTGATCTTTTTCAGGTCGATGGAGACAACCCGGTCAACCTCCCGATGCCCCGCAGAAAGCGCAAAGGCAAACAGGACGTTCTTTTCCGGAAGTGCCGCCGCCAATGCTTTTGTCTGTACGTTGTTGCCCACAAAAACGATGTTCTTCGTCCGGTTCGCCCGCAGCGTGTCCAGAACGGAATCCAGCTGTGTATAGCGCAGGACCACAAAGATCACATCGTACATTGCATCCGGTGCAAGTTCAGTCACCACCGGAATGCGGCTGACCGAGGTGCGGAGCGAAAATTTGTCCTTGATCCGCAGGCCGTTCTGCTTGATCTCCGCAGCCCAGTTTCCCCGCGCAAGCAGAGTGACATCCTTTCCGGCGCGCAGCAGATTTCTTGCCAGATTGCACCCCAGAACGCCTGCACCATATACCAGAATTTTCATAGCTTGCCTCCAAATCCGATCTTCACGATCTGCATTTTCATTCCGTTGTCACCGACCTTGGCGAGAAACCGGAAAAAACCGCTGACGGAAGGGTCTTTCAGGTCGCTGTAACCTAACATATAGCCCCGACTGGATACTCGCAAACGGTTGTCCCATGGGGTAAAGATGCACCATCCCAACAGCCCCTTTGCGGATGCCCGCAGCGCAGACCAGAACCAGCAGTGCCCCCAGCCCAAGACCTTCCAGAATCACCTGTAAAAGCATTACTTATTCCTCCTGTATCCGTTTTCATCCCGGTATTCGGGATGTTCCTTTACGTATGGATCCTTATCGCCGCAGATGGTATAGTCGCATCGGCAGCCGTCCACGCAGGTGGTCGTCCGCACGAGCTTGGCATGGAGCAGTTCCATGGACGCATAGTCCACATTGCACAGGGCGGGCATAATGTCCGCAAATCCAAACCGCTTGGCAAATTCCGCCGCCGGACACGTCGTAAATTCATAATAGATGGGCTTGCTGTTTTCGTAAGGCGCAACATCCATCTCGTAATCATGCCATGTGTCACAGTGCTTTTGGGCGGTGCTGAATGCCCGATACATCAGCTTTTTCCAGAATGGCTTGTTGATGTCAACGAATCGCAGCTTCCGGAAGGACGGCAGGATCAGATTTTCTTCTATCTCTTCCATTTCGCGGAATGTGACCACATCCCGGCACACATCGTAAAAGCACATGATGGCGATGCAGTCGTAGGTGCCGCCTACGCCGTTGTGAAAATTCTTTTTACCGCCGAGGTCGGTGCGCCACTTGGAAAGAAGCTCTGCGTATCTCAGCTGCACCTGCTCCCAGACCACCTCGCGCTCCACCTCCGGATAGTGCAGAGTGATTTTCGCCAGAATTTCCTTTTTGCAGGGTTTGGAATATAGCACATGGCAGCTACGGTCAATTTGTAATTCGCTGTCCTTCATCTTCCCACGCCTTTCAGAAAACCGCTCTTTGCATTTTCTTCGGTGTCATCCGATTCGTCGTAGGCATCATAGGGTGCCGATGGGTCGTGGACTTTTTTCTTGAAGGGCGAGCACAGCTCATTTTTGTGCGCAAAGGCAAACTCCATGTTGTCCGTCCAGCCGGTGTGACCGGTAATGAACAGCGGATGCAGTCCGCGTTTTTTCAGCTTTTTCTCCAGCAGTGTCAGAGACTTCACTGCCAGCTTGTTATCCTCTGCCAGCGCAGAAATAAAACTGTAGCCGCCGTCCGCGCCAAACCACAGCGTGTCGCCGATAAAAATGTACTTATCGTCAATGAGGTAGACCATATGTCCCCATGTATGACCGGGAACCAGAAAACACTCGATCCTGACGCCGTCAATGTCAAGTACCTGTCCATCGTGCAGCAGTACCTTTTCGTTGTTGATCGTGACCTGCGGCAATTTATAGAGATGATAGATGACTTTTCGCCGCACCTCGCCGGTGAGATACCGGTTCTCGATCTCGCCGATGTACAGCTTCGCATTCCGGAACAGCCCCGGACTGTCTGCTTCCACCGCACCCACATGGTCGGTGTCCTGATGGGTGATAAGGATATGGTGCATCGACTTCGGATCAATCCCAAGCCAGCCCATTTTTTCGGCAAGGCGGTCGTAGTTATATCCCGCATCGACCATAATGGTCGTATCGCCTTTGCGGTAGAAGAAGATGTTCGCCACCCATTCGCGCACGCAGGCAACATTCTCGTCGATCCAGCCGGTGTTCAAAGGCTTGAAGATTTCCTTGCCCCGGTACATCCAGCTCATTGCTTTTCTTTGAAATTCCGTTGCTTTTTTCGACATGATCGCACCTCATTTCTGTGCTGTGATGCACAGCCAGCCCTTTTTATTTTTGTGGTTCTGGATCTTACAAAATCCTGCTTGCTCCAGATACTCTTTCAGTGCAGTGTCCGTATAGATGGTCATGCCATCGATGATCTGCGTCCATTTGTCGTCTTTTGTTGTTTCGCCGTTTGCTTCATTGCAGATGAAAAAGACCCCGCCGGGCTTCAGCACTCGATAAACCTCTCTGAAATTCTGCGCAAGTTCCGGCCAGAAATAGACCGTTTCAAAGGCGGTCACCACATCAAACTGCTCCGCTTCAAACGGCAGTTCTGCCACACTTGCCTGTTGCACGGTACACCGTCCTGCCGCAATGGCTCTGGCATTGACCTTTCGCGTTTTTTCCACGCTGACAGCTGAGTAGTCGATGCCCTGCACCTTGCCGTTGGGGCACAGTTTCAGCAGTGTCTTAATGTTCGCTCCACCGCCGCAGCCGCAGTCTAGCACCATGGCATCCGGGGCAGGCTTTAAAAAGCGCAGCCCCCATTCTGCCATTGCGCTGTGTCCAAAGTTCATCATAGCAACCATGATCTTCCCGCCAAAGCCTACGGGCTTTCGGGTGTTTTCAAAAAAGGACATATCACACCTCCGATTTCACACATTCCGTATAGGTCAGCGGAAAAGAGGCCTTTAGAACGACACTATTTCGTACTGCCCAGCCGTTCTGATGCAGGAAACTCAGGTATTCCTCATTCGTCCACTTGCTGTGAAGCGGAAAGCCTGCCAGCTTCATGAAAAAGGCTTTGACCTTGCCGGGAAATGAGTTTTCTGCGTGAGTAAAGGTGGGCGCGATCAGCACACCGTCATCCTTCAACACCCGTTTGATTTCTCGCAGTGATTTTTCTGGCTGCGGCACGATGTGCAGTGCGTTAGATACGATTACCACATCGAATGATTTGCTCGAGTATGGCAGAGAAAACATATCCTGCACGGAAAAATGCAGTTTCGCAGAGTAATTCCCCCGCTTGGCCTCTGTAATCATTTCCGGAGAGGCATCCGTCGCCTCGATGTGTGCCGTTGCTTTTACGATGTGCTTGGCGATCAGCCCTGTTCCGGTAGCCAACTCCAGCACCGTTTTGTCTTTCACGACCGGACAGATCAGCTCATACATTTTTTCGTATACTATCCTGTCTTTTCGCATAAAGCAGTCATACAGACCTGCATTTCTGTCCCAGAAATTCTTGCGTGCTCGCATTGCTGTCTCTCCTTTTATAGTTAGATTTATCTAACCACCACGTGCACCGATAAGTTAGATTTAGCTAACTTCCAACCCTATAAAAAGCCGCTTCTCAACGGTCCTTCTGCCAAAATAATACGCCCTGCCGTCTCCTCTGTCAAGAAGTTTAGGCATTTTCGGAGATTCCGAAAGAGATTTCGCTTTCGGGAGCCCCCAACCGTTACCCCAGTGCCACATCCAGCACCATCATCACGCTGAAGCCCACCACGAAAAGTACCGTGCCAACGTTGGAGTGCTGTCCCTGCGACATTTCCGGGATCAGTTCCTCCACCACCACATACAGCATGGCTCCGGCAAAAAGGTCAAGGGCTTTGCGGTACTATAAGCTCGGCGAGACTCCTGCCTACTACATTACCGCATGGTACAACCTGTTGAGCGGCAAGTGGGAGTTTGGCAAAGTCCACGCCACCGAGACTACCGTGGAGGGTGTTACTGTGGAGCTGACCACCAATGGCCGCCACGCGAATTACGAGATGAAGCTCTCCGGTTTTGGTCTGGACACCAGCGCCAACAAGGTCTACGGCGTAGTGCTGACCACCGCCGATGGCAGCGAGTATGGCCTGCATCATGTGACCAATATCTAGCGCGGCACCGAGCTGGGCTTCAATACGGACGAGACCTATCTTGCCTCCATCATCGGCAAGACTGTTACTCAAATCACCTACTACACCGCCGACGGTGTGTATGTTCTGCCGGTCAACGTAGCGTTGTAAAGTCGCGGGCAACTGCCTGATTTAGCAAAATACAGTACAAAACGGCAAGGTCACTTGGCAGCAGGCGATCTTGCCGTTTTTATTGCCGTCTGCGTCTTGAATGCACAAGCAACATCCTGTTGCAGCTGGCAGTAGAAGGATTTACCGCAGACAGAAAATGGGATTTGTTCTGATTCACATAGCGTATTTTTTCCTAAAGCTACAAGATGTGTCATACTTTTCTTGCTTCACTTCAACAAATTTTTCAAAACCCTCTTGACGATTTTCACACACAGTGGTATTTTTCTTGTAAGTCCCACTGGTTTTGTGGATTGGTTACAAGTCATCCACAAGATGTGGTCGTGTTCATTTTGAACACTGCCTCACCGTGGATTATCCCTGAAAGATCAACCGCCCCGCAACACACCCGATTCATTTTGCCGCCGATTCACCCCGACAAAATCCATCGCTGCGCTGCTTGGGCGGTATTTTTCTTTATGGGAAACGTACCTTGAAAATTTCATAAGCCGACCGGACGTGATACCGACTTTTCGTCAACGCCGCTACACAAACAGGGGCAGGAACTGCGTTCGGTGTGAACGGTGACTCCCATACATGAGCAGAGTCCCTCTACTTATTTTTTGCGTCTTAACAATTCGGAAACATTTGTTGAAAATGCGTTTTGAGCGCAGCGGTAGAGGGCAAGAACCGTCCCGTGGCCACAAATTTTCAATTTTTAAAAATGTTGTGTTCCTCCGGGACTACACTTCTGCAACGCTCGTGCGTTTCCGAAGTGCTTCTTGTTGGGGCGTGCCTGCCCCAAACCCTGCCGAGTAACAATAAAGTTCATAATTGTTCCATGGACTGAGTATAACACATCCTTCGACGGTACACTACTCCTCTTTTTGCAAAAATCCAATTATCTTCGGTGACCTGTCGTGAGATGCAATTATTTCATGTCGTTTCACCAATCACTTGACTTGGTTTGAAAAAACACAGAGCATATGATACAATAGAACAAATAATGTTGTCTACCGAGAAAGGAAGTGTCTTTCCATGAAAAAAATCCATAAGTTCTTTTCTAAAGATTTGCTCCATATTCTTGGTGCTGTTGGGATTTTTGTTGCTTTTCTGATTTCTATC
>NZ_CABVEW010000012.1:0-90749 GCF_902497445.1 Faecalibacterium sp. Marseille-P9312 | reverse complement strand
CAGCTTCGTGACCCGGATGAGGTCTATCCGGTTGCCCGCTCGGAAAGCAAGGAAAATCTGGAACGGCTGCTGCGCCAGCCGGGCAACATCCATCTGCACAACCTGACGGTCAATCTCACTCCTGCGCATGAGCCGGACGAGGACAAACCGCCACTTACGGACGAAGAATTGGACGAACTGCCCATCTCTAACGTAATGGACGGAAAGGTGCAGACCTTCCCGGATGCTGTTGCCTTGGATGAAGCCCTGAATGCTGAACCTGCGCCGGAGCCTGCCGGAAATTTCCACATCACGGACGACCATCTGGGCGAGGGCGGCGCAAAGCAGAAATATGCCCGAAATATCGAAGCCATCCGCACCCTGTTCAAGCTGGAACAGGAACACCGTGGTGCCACCGCCGAGGAACAGCAGGTGCTTTCCCAGTATGTGGGCTGGGGCGGTCTTGCAGATGCTTTTGACCCCAACAAGGACGGATGGGCAAAAGAGTACACCGAACTGAAAGGGCTGCTCTCCGAGGATGAGTATGCTGCTGCCCGTTCCAGCACCCTGAACGCCCACTACACCAGCCCCACCGTTATCCGTGGCATCTACGATGCCGTGGAGCGCATGGGTTTCCGGTCTGGCAACATCTTGGAGCCGTCCATGGGTGTGGGCAACTTCTTCGGAATGCTGCCGGACACCATGCAGGATAGCCGTCTGTACGGCGTGGAACTGGATTCCATCACCGGGCGCATCGCCAAAAAGCTGTACCCGCAGGCCGACATTACCGTGGCGGGCTTTGAGACCACTGATCGCCGTGATTTTTATGACCTCGCTGTCGGCAACGTGCCTTTCGGTCAGTACAAGGTCAACGACAAGGCGTACAACAAACTTGGCTTTAGCATCCACAATTATTTCTTTGCGAAAGCCATCGACCAAGTGCGTCCGGGCGGCATCGTGGCGTTCGTCACCAGCCGCTACACCATGGACAGCAAGGACAGCACCGCCCGCAAACACATGGCAGAGCGTGCCGATTTGCTGGGTGCCATCCGTCTGCCGAATAATGCGTTTAAGGCGAACGCAGGCACCGATGTCGTTTCGGACATCATCTTCCTGCAAAAGCGTGACCGCCCCATCGACCATGAGCCGGATTGGGTGCAGCTGGGCAAGACCGAAGATGGTTTTGCCATCAACCAGTATTTCGTAGACCACCCGGAGATGGTGCTGGGACAGCTGACACTGGAAAGCACCCAGTACGGTCACGACCTGACCGTTGCACCCATTGAGGGTGCAGTGCTGGCAGACCAGCTTGCAGAAGCGGTACAGCATATTGAGGGCAATTACACTGCGGTGGAGATTGCTGCCCCGGACGTCGCAGATGCGGAAGCACAGCGCAAAACGCTGCCCGCAGACCCGACTGTGAAGAATTTTAGCTATACGGTTGTTGATGGCGAGATATACTACCGAGAGAACTCTATCATGACGCAGATTGAACTGTCCGACAACGCCAAAGGCCGTGTAGCTGGTATGGTGGAGTTGCGGCAGATCGTCAACGAACTGATTGACCAGCAGTTGAACGACTTCCCGGACGAGGACATTAAGGCATCGCAAGCAAAATTGAACGCCGCCTACGATGCCTTTACTGCAAAATACGGGCTGATCAACGACAAGAAAAATGCCCGCCTGTTCGATGATGACAGTTCCTACTATCTGCTCTGCTCACTGGAGAATCTGGACGAGAATAAAAATCTCAAGTCCAAGGCAGATATGTTCACCAAGCGGACGATTCGGCCAGAGCGTGTTGTCACCAGCGTGGATACCCCCAGTGAAGCACTGGCAGTGTCCATCGGGGAGCATGGCAAGGTTGATCTGCCTTATATGGCAGAACTGCTGGGCACACCCGGCGAGTACGGGCGCATCACCACTGAATTGTCTGGTGTGATCTTCAAGGACCCTGCCGCCGACCCCACCGACCCGGAAGCGGGCTGGCAGACTGCGGACGAATACCTTTCGGGTAATGTACGCGATAAGCTGCGGATGGCACAGCTTGCTGCGGAAAACCACCCGGAGTTCAAGGTCAATGTGGACGCACTGACCAAGGCGCAGCCCAAAGATTTGGAAGCATCTGAAATTGATGTGCGGCTGGGTGCCACATGGCTTGCCCCCTCTATTGTGCAGCAGTTCATGATGGAAACTTTTCAGCCGCCCTATCGTATCCGCTACAACAATGCCATCACCGTTCGCTACTCCCCTTACACTTCCGAATGGCGAATCAGCAATAAATCTGCTACTGGCTTCGGTGACATTATGGCCACCGAAACCTACGGTACCCGCAGGGCCAATGCTTACAAGATTTTGGAAGACACCTTGAATTTGCGTGATAGCCGCGTTTATGATACCATCGAGGAGGATGGGAAAGAAAAGCGTGTGCTGAATCAAAACGAAACCACCCTCGCCCAGCAGAAACAGCAGGCCATCAAGGATGCTTTCGCTGGCTGGGTCTGGAAAGACCCTCAGCGGCGTGCCCTATTGGTGAAGAAGTACAACGAGCTTTTTAACAGCACCCGCCCCCGTGAATACGATGGTTCCCACATTCATTTTGTGGGCATGAACCCGGAGATCAATTTGCGAGAGCATCAGCGCAATGCGGTTGCCCATGTGCTGTATGGGTACAACACCCTTTTGGCGCACGAAGTCGGTGCCGGCAAGAGTTTTGAGATGGCGGCTTCCGCTATGGAACTGAAACGTCTGGGCTTGTGCCAGAAAAGTCTTTTTGTCGTGCCAAATCATTTGACGGAACAATGGGCCAGCGAGTTTTTACGCCTGTACCCCAATGCAAAGCTGCTGGTTACCAGCAAAAAAGATTTTGAACCCGGTAATCGCAAAAAATTCTGTGCGAGAATTGCGACCGGTGACTACGATGCGGTTATCATCGGGCATAGTCAGTTTGAAAAAATACCCTTGTCCGCAGAACGACAGGAACGTCTGATTCAGGAACAGATGGATGAAATCGAGGAGGCCATCGAAGAAGCGAAAGCACAGGTTGGTGAGCATTTCACAGTAAAGCAGCTGGAAAAGTTGCGCAAGTCTCTGAAACAGAAACTGGAAAAGCTGCAAGGCGCAGACCGTAAAGATGATGTGGTTACGTTTGAACAATTGGGCGTAGACAGGTTGTTTGTAGATGAAAGTCAGGCGTTTAAGAACCTCTACTTGTACACGAAAATGCGTAATGTCGCAGGTTTGAGTACGAGCGAGGCACAAAAATCCAGCGATATGTTCGGCAAGTGTCGCTATCTGGATGAAATCACCGGTGGCCGTGGCGTGATTTTTGCAACGGGTACACCCCTGAGCAACAGTATGACCGAGATGTACACCCTCATGCGCTATCTCCAGTACAACACCTTGCAACAGAAAGGATTGACCCATTTTGACGCATGGGCATCGACTTTTGGTGAAACTACTACTGCCATCGAACTTGCGCCCGAAGGCACCGGATACCGTGCACGCACTCGTTTTGCGAAGTTCTTCAACTTGCCTGAACTGATGGCGATGTTCAAAGAAGCAGCAGATATCAAGACCAGCGATCAGCTTCATCTCCCGGTGCCTGATGCAAAATTTGAGACGGTGGTGGTCAAACCTTCGGAAATCCAACAGGACATGGTGCAGGCGTTGAGCGAACGTGCAGCCGAAGTCCACAGCGGTTCTGTTGACCCCTCTGTGGATAATATGTTGAAAATCACGTCGGATGGCCGCAAAATCGGTCTTGACCAGCGGTTGATGAATTCCGCTCTGCCCGATGACCCCAGCAGTAAGTTGAATGCCTGCGTCAACAACGTCCTGCGCATCTGGAACGACACCAAGGAACAGAAGCTGACCCAGCTGATTTTCTGCGATATGTCTACTCCAAAGGGTGACGGTTCGTTCAACGTCTATGACGATATCCGCTCCAAGCTGCTCACTGCTGGTGTGCCAGAGCAGGAAATCGAGTTCATCCACAACGCAGATACGGAGAACAAGAAAGCAGAACTTTTCTCCAAGGTGCGCAGCGGACAGGTGCGTGTGCTGCTGGGCAGCACTGCAAAAATGGGAGCCGGTACAAATGTCCAGACGCTTCTTGTGGCAGTGCATCATCTGGATGTAGGCTGGCGTCCGTCGGATATGACTCAGCGCAATGGCAGAATCATCCGCCAAGGCAATCAAAACAAACAAGTGTACGTCTATAATTACGTCACGGAATCGACATTTGACGCCTACTTGTACCAGACCTTAGAGAATAAGCAGAAGTTCATTTCGCAGATCATGACGAGCAAGTCGCCTATGCGCTCCTGCGATGATATTGATGAGCAGGCTCTGTCTTACGCTGAAATCAAGGCTCTGTGTGCTGGTGACCCGCGCATCCGGGAAAAGATGGATTTGGACGTGCAGGTGGCAAAATTGAAAGTTCTGCGCGGTGACTTCCAGAATCAGAAATATCGTCTGGAAGATAAGCTGCTCAAAACTTTCCCGGAGGAGATCCAGAAACAGAAAACCCGCATTGCTGCTTTGCAGCAGGATTCACAGATTGCAGCAGCACACCCGCAAGACAAAGAAAACTTCTGCGGTATGACCATCAAAGGTATGGTGTACGATGACAAAAAGTCTGCGGGCGAACGGTTGCTGCTGGCTCGGCAGGAGATGCCCAATGCCGATATGATGCTGCTGGGCACCTACCGTGGCTTTGAACTGAACATCCGGTTCGACAGCTTCAAAAATGAGCATCAAGCCGTTCTCCGGGCAGAGTTGAGCTATCCGGTATCGCTGGGCGATGATGCGCGCGGCAATATCACTCGTCTGGACAATGCCATCGACAACTTTACGGACCGTATTGCAGACGCTGAAAATGCTCTGCAAAATCTGGAGCAGCAGAAACAGGCTGCAGAGGTTGAAGTGGCAAAGCCGTTTGCACAGGAGGAAGAACTGGCCGAAAAGTCTGCCCGACTTTCTGAATTGAACGCCTTGCTGAACATTGATCGCAGTTCGGCACAGGATTCTCCCGAAAAAGCAGAAGAAACTCCCACAACTCGTCCGTCCGTGCTGGCTGCGCTGGAGGAAAAGGTCAACCAACCGGAACCAGTCAAGCCGTTCAAGAGTTATCTGGATAAGGAGGGGCGATAATGTGAAAAAGCGGGAACACCGTCTATTTATTCGTGTGACCGATGAAGAACGAAACCGCATTTTAGATAAGATGTATGGAATGGGCATCCACAGTCTGAGTGCCTATATCCGCAAAATGGCACTGGATGGCTACTGCCTGAACCTCGACCTTCCACAGCTGCGCCGAATGGCTTATCTGCTTCAGAATTGCAGTAACAATCTGAATCAGGTCGCCAAACGCGCTAACGAAAACGGCAAGATCTACTCTGCCGACCTTGCTGATCTGCGCACCCGGCTGGACGAACTGATTTCCATTGGCAAGCAGATTCTGACTAAACTGGCAAATCTCTAAGAAAATTCCCGCAGTTGGAGGACTGCGGGTGTACATATAATGCTTGACATCCTTGCAGTGCAATAGTCGATACCTTTATAATAAGAGCGAACAGAAAGGAAGTGCCTGATATGATGTCTATCCTGAAGAAAATTGTTCTCTTCCCGGTTTCTCTCTTTGTGGCTTTTCTGGCTCTGATGGCGAAGTGGCTGCTCACGTTGTCCAGCTATGTGGTTGCTCCGCTGATGCTCTACATCTTCGGCTGCGGCATCTACACTGCCTACCGCCAGACTTGGGATCAGTTCTTTGTCCTGCTGGTAGCTGAGTTCATCTGCTTCGTTCTCTTTTTCGGTGCAACAGCCATCACCGAGGACATCAGACGTTTCAGTGAGTGGCTTGCCGAACTGTAAGAAATAGTTTTAATCGTTTGCCGCCTTCGGGCGGCATTTTTCTTTTATGGGGGTGATTCAGGATGGCCGCGACACGGCTGATCGCGTTGCACAAAAACAAGGGCAAGTCAGTTGCGGCTTGTCTGAAAAGCCGCACAGACTATGTGCAGAATCCAGATAAGACCGAACAAGGTGAACTGGTAAGCTGCTACGAGTGTAGCCCTCTGACAGTCGATGAAGAATTTATGCTTTCCAAGCGGCAGTATGAACTTGCTACCGGGCGCAGACAGAAAAGCGACATCATCGCCTATCAAATTCGACAGTCTTTCAAACCCGGTGAGATCACCGCCGAGGAAGCCAACAAGGTGGGCTATGAACTTGCCATGCGGTTTACCAAGGGCAAATACGCTTTTATCGTTGCCACCCACACAGACCGTCACCACATCCATAACCATGTGATTTTCAACTCCACCGCATTGGACGGTTCAAAAAAGTTCCGGGATTTTTTCTTTTCGGCACTGGCCGTTCAGCGGTTGAGCGACTTGATTTGTCTGGAGCATCAGCTCTCTGTTATTGAAATAAAGCCCTACCGGGAACGGCAGAAACGTACCCTCTATCCACCCAAAGAAAGCAATCGTGATAGGCTGTGTGGCATCATCGACAGCATCCTTGCAGAAAAGCCCAAGGATTACGAAGATTTTCTGCAAAAACTGGAACAACAGGGTTATGAGGTCAAGCGTGGAAAATACACTTCCGTCAAGGGCGCACGGCAGAAGCGGTTCATCCGCTTCAAAACGCTGGGGGCTGGGTACAGTGAGGATGAACTGCAAGCGGTGATTGCGGGAAAAACCGAACACCGTCCGCGTCAGACACAGCCGTTCCAAGAGCCGCCGTTCCAATTGCTGGTTGACATTCAGGCAAAGCTCTCCGAGGGCAAAAGCGAAGGCTATGCACGATGGGCGAAAAAATATAATCTGAAAGAAATGTCCAAGACGCTGATTTTCTTGCAGGAGCACAAAATTGGCAGCGCAGATGAACTGAATGAACGCACAGCGGCGGCAACAGAAAAATACCACCAGCTGGGAGATTCCATCAAAGCCGCCGAAACACGGATGGCGGAAATTGCTGTGCTGAAAACGCACATCGTCAATTACGCCAAGACCCACCCAGTCTACGATGCCTACCGGAAAGCGGGATATAGCAAAAAGTTTCTGGATACTCACCGGGAAGAAATCACACTGCACAAAGTAGCCAAGGCCGCTTTCGATGAAACTGGCTTAAAAAAGCTGCCGAAGGTCAAAGCACTGAATGCAGAGTATTCCGATCTTCTGACCCAAAAGAAAGCAGCCTACCCGGACTATCGCAAGGCACGAGAAGAAATGCAGGAGTTGGTAAAGGCACAGAAAAATATTGAATTGTTCTTCGCAGAAGAAAAAGACGCACAGGAAAAGCAGCAGACCCGATAAACGAAAGTCGCCGAGGATTCTAACCCTTTCATGGGGCGGAATCCTCGGCGACTTTTTTAGTTTATGTAGCAGCGATCCTGCGTTACGAGCCAATCTTCACACAGCCGTTGGGCTTCATCTGTTGAGCGACACACGCAATTGAACAGCTTGCCGTGCAGGGAGCAGTAGGTGTAACGGATTTTGGGCACACCGTTCTCATCCCGAAACTTTGTGTAGCGTTCCTCACCGGGCATCAGATAAAGCTGCTCCATTTCTGCATCGTCCTTTCCGTTTTCATGTGTCAGGCACACAACGCACCTATTCTATCATGAACTTAGGAATTATGCCATTGACGCTTGCACCAAAAAGCACCCCGGATTTTCGGAGAGAGTGTGCATTGACACATTCAATAGCGTTCGGAAAGAACGCGCAGCCTGCACCGGAACGGTGCAGATCAGAAAGGGTTTGGGATTTCCCAACAAGCATTTTGCAACGCAAAATTTGCATTTGTGCGCACGAATGCACTGCTTGCAACAACAATTTTTTACTCCACTATGTTTTACTTTGCGGTTATTGTTATTCCGTAGCTTTCCATTCCCGCATAATTCAAATGATACGTCTTTCCGGCTTTGATGGTCAGTACCTTTCCGCTTTCACCACTAAATGTTTCCACTCCGTATCCATCTGCTCTTTTTACAGTCGTTCCTGCCGGGACTGTAAATGCTGCCCCATAGCTTTTTCTCGACACTTCCAGTATTGGCTGTGAGAAAATAAGTTTGGTGTCCCAGTCGATATCTACTACACCATTATTGAAAAAAGTTTCCCGAACGCGAAGCGTTGTTCCTCCAATTCCATAGGTAACTGTAGCTTGAGAAGACCAGCCCGGGTATCCCGCCGAGTCCAAGGTTTGAGATGCACTATATGAAGTCATTTGTACATCTGCCGCGACGGGCTTCGGCGCTTCTTTCTTTTTGAAATCGCCCTTGGGCTTATCATTCTCCCATGTATAAGTTTCGGCAGTCAGGTCCGTTTTGGTAGGATTCAGAATGAACCACAGACCTTCACCCTCACGGCTGCGGTTTTCATGACCGCCATAATATACATACAGCTTGCCCAGAGACACTGCACTTATATCTTCCGCACTGGGGTCAGCAACTGTCAGATCTTCTGCGGTGATCATGCCGTTTTCTTCTTCATTCACATCTGCCCAAGCCGTTGTATCTGTGTAAACCGCCAGCATCTTACCATCGGCGTCGTAATAGCGCAGCTGATAACCCCGGGCCAGAAGGTTCTGCATTGCAGCTTTTGCTTCGTCAGTAGAAAGAGTCTCTTTGATTTTATCGTAAGCTTTTACCCCGTCTGCCTTGGCCTGCTCTGCGGCCTGTTTCAGGATATTTTCGGCCTCTGTCAGCTGAATGCTTGCCGCATAGTCTGTGTGATTCACCTCATCCAGCCAGTTAATCGAACTGTTCAGGTCACCTGCTTTGCTCTTGGCAAGGCTCATAGCTCTCAAAATCGCGTCCCGGTCAGCCGTTTTGTCCTCGCCCATGTCGATCAGGGCATCGTAATCCGGCAGGACTTCTTCATACTTTTCCTGTGCCGCATTGGCATCTGCACGGCCGGTGTACGACTCTATCTTTGCGGCTTTTACATCCAGAACCTCTGCATCGTCCGGAAGCTTGGCCAGACTGTCGATAGCCTTCGTGTAGCTGGCCGCTGCCGCCTCGTTTCTGCCAAAAAATGCATTCAGACGCGCACAAGCATTATAGACTTTGATCTTCAGCGCTTCCAGCATCTGTTCTGTGACATCGGTGATTTTTTCCACATCGACCTTATCCAATGCGGTAGATGCCGCCTCATAGTCGCTCAGAGCATCCTCGTTGGAAGTTGTCAGTTCGTTCACCTCAGCACGTCCAACGTAAGCTTCGGCCTGCGTATAGGGCTGTTCTTCCGTTTTTTCGATAGCCGTGGTGTAATCTACCTTTGCGTCGTCGTACTGCTTCAGACCGACATACGCCTGTGCACGTCCCATATAAGCCGGAATATTCTCCGGGTCAAGGCCGATAGCCTCTGTAAAGGACGCTACAGCCTCCGTATAATTCAGCTCTGTCAGGTATTTCTGGCCAAGTTCGACTTTTTCCACAGCCTTGGCAGCTTTAGAACTGCAGGCGGTAAAAAGCAGAAGCACCAGAACGATTCCACAAAGGGACAGTTTCCAAAACCTTTTCTTCATTTTCACTCTGCCTCCCAATAGCCAGATCCATTATAGGTCAAAATGTTTCGTGTCAGCTCTCCCGTTTCTGCATCTACACTAGCGGCCGCCACTACCTTTTTGTCTGCATCGATTTCAACATAGATTTCCCAGCAGCCTCCGGCCTCCCAATAAGCTCTCTCACTCTGCGTGTAGCGCACCCCCAGAGCTTCCGGCACACCCAGATCAGCGGCTAGTCCTTTCAACTGGGTCTCGGACAACATACGGTTCAGATATTCTTCTCTTGAGGCAAACTGCTCCTCATATTCTTCTCCGGGCATCCGCTCCACTTCGATGAAGCGTCCATTCTCTTCCCTATAGACGACTCGCTCATCTAAGTTTTCTGCTGCAATGTGGCTTTCATCGACTTTTTCCGGGAATCCAATGAGATAGTTCTGCGTGACCTGCTCTCCTACCGCACCAAGCAATATGTTCTGGTATTCACTGGATGGATGTCCTATTTCAAAGCTCAGGAATGTTTTGTTTCCCAGTGTGATGAGATTATCTGAAAAATCGGTTTGTTCCGGGTCAGATACTTTTTCCGGCCGTCCGACCACATCCCCGTCCATTTTGATTTCTTCCGCCTGACCATCTGAATGGATATAGTAAAGTTTCAGTTTCTGCCAGTTTTCATTATCACTATTCCAGATACCGGTAAAAGCAAAAGCTTCCTGAGCTCCATCTCCATTGTAGTCACTTACGATCAAATAGCAGTTGTCCGCATCCGCCACATCATCCAGCGCCTTCTGGAATATCGCATCGCTGTTCGGTTCTTCCACTTCTTCTTGAGAAGATACGGACGTTGTTCGCTCGCTAGAAGCACTTTGCACCGATGCTACCTGTTCCTCGGACTCCGCTTTTTGGGGAGCACAGGACGTCAGTATCGCCATTGTAAGAAGTACCACTGCAACAGCTCTTCCCGCCTGATCTCGTTTCATTATTTTTTTCATTGCAAATTCCTTCGTTCTTATCAGTTATCTCCACGGAAAATCATTCTGCATTTCCATGTTCGCATATGTTCACCCGCTTCGCCGCTTATTTGTCTTCCCGGAATTCAATTCGGAAAGAGCCATTCGCATCACTACTGGTGTCCCACTCGTAGATCGGCGTTGCCGGATCATTTATACCCCCGTATAAAGAATCCGTCATATCAATCGTTTCAGCCCTTCCACTGTACGACGTGAAAGTCATCTGTCCCGTTACAAGCTTCGTTCCTGTGGGCACATAAATGTAAAGAACGTCTGATGTTTTTTCCACTCTGCTGACAGGATGGCTCAGTACGAGCGTTTCAATGACCTGCGGTTTCCAGTCTATTCCCGCCCATTTTTCCATCTCATTTTCATACCGCTGAATAGCATCGCCATATTTGGCTTCAAGCGCTTCCCACTGAGCTGAAATCGCTTCCAACTCCTTCATTTGCGCTTCTGTTACATGGTTGGGATCGATCTGGGCGGACACTTTGCTGCCTTTTTCTGATAGCTTTTGCATTTCCTTCTGAGCCTGCAATAATTCAGGATCATTTTTTTGCATTTTATAATATGCGATCATGGAGCCGACTTCTGCTTCCGGCGGATATTCCACTGCAGCATTCAATTGGTCGCTTCCGGCCTGCACAGTAAGCAGCATTTGGGTGACATTGCCCTCATCATCTGTGTAGCTCCACACATACGCACCACCGGCGGACGACTCATCCTGCTGAGAAGATTCGGGGGCGTCGTCTTCCGACATATTCACGCCCAGTTCTTCCAGCTTTGCATAATCCTCCATCGCTTTATCGTACAGGCCGAGCTTCATGCAGACTTCCGCATGGAACTGCAGGACTTTGATCTTCAGCTCACGAATCAGCTTCTCGGCGATATTTTCTTTTTTGCCGACATCCTCGTTTTCCAACAGGCCGAGTGCTGCACTGTAGTCGCTTTCTGCTGCAGTGGTGTCATCCGTCAGGTCGTACACCTCTGCACGACCTGCATAGGCCTGCGCCTGCGTATACGGCATATCATCTGCTTTTTCAATGACCGTCGTATAGTCGGCCTTTGCTTCTTCATACTGCTTCAAGCCCTTGTAAGCTTCTGCACGGCCCGCATACGCTTCAATGTTGGAAGGGTCGATTTTTATCACTTCCGTAAATGCCGCCACCGCCTCGGTATAATTCAGTTCTGTCAGGTACTTCTGTCCCAGTTCAATCTTTTCATTTGCTTTCGATGCACCTGATGCACAAGCAGTAAACAGAAACACTTCCAGCAGGACTGCCACTATCAGCCGTAGCCCTGTCCTTCTTTTTTCTGTAACCATATAGATTTTACACCTCCGCTTTACTTTGCACAGAAAACAACGCCGCCGATATCACTTATCCACCCATCCACAGTTCCATTCACCATTTGATACATTGTGCCTTTCTGAATCGTCACGCTCTCTGCACAGGCAACATTCGCATTTTCAACTTCACTATCAGACATGACACGATTCGTTTCTATCCAGTTAAAAGTGCATGGATCTGCTCGATTCGAATATTTTCCATCCTGATATGAGTAGGACATCGTGATAGTCGTTCCTTCCGGGACATAAAAAATCACATGTCCATCATAGCCCTTTTCAACCCGCTTGGCAGACTGAAGCGGCACAGACAAATGATAAATCGTTTTGCTTTCGACTCTGTCATCTTCAGCGTCTTCTGTCTCTTGAACCGTAATGTTCTTTTCTCCGATTCCATATTTCACATGTAAGATACAATTACTCCCCATAAAGGATGTTTTTGTCTCCGTATAGGTCACCCAGTTTGTTTTTTCTTCTTCTGGCTGAGTAGATGCTTTCTCTTGGCTGGCCGCAGCTTCTTCCGTATCTGCCGCCTGTTCCGAACTTGAAGCGGGCTCTTCCTGTTTCGTTTCTTCCTTGGCCGACTGGCTTTCGGATTCAGAAGCAGCCTCCTGCCCCGGGGCAGATTCTTCTGTCGGCTCTTCCGCCGGTTCCTCCGCGGTGCTTTCGGCAGCAGGCTCTTCCGCATCGGTCAGGCCGTTTTCGTCTTCTGCCGTCTCACCCAGCTGAGAAAGCACCTCGTCCCGTTTGGCGGCAGTGTTCTCGCCCAGCTCCAGCAGGTCGTTGTAGTCTTCCAAGGCGGCATTGTAATTTGTCAGAGTCTCGCATAGAGCCGCATGGACATACAGCACCTGCACCAGCTTTGCGCTGACATCTTCCTCCGAAACGTTTTCTGCCTTTCCTGCATCACTGGCCTTCAGCAGCGCCTTTGCTAATCCGTAATCCGAAACGGCACGGGCAGGCTGTTCCATTTTTTCGTGCACTTCCGCCTGACCGATGTAAGAAAGTGCCTGTGTGTAGGGCATATCCTCAGTTGTTCCGCTGATGAACCGATAATCAGCCAGTGCCTTGTCATACTCGCCCAAGGCCACGTAGGCTTCCGCACGGCCCATGTAGGCCTGAATATTATTCGGGTCAAGCTTGATTGCCTCTGTAAAAGAGGCAATAGCTTCCGTGTAGTTCAGTTCAGTCAGATACTTCTGGCCCAGTTCGATTTTGTCCGTTGCTGTGGCAGCTTTAGAACCGCAGGACGTCAATAACACCGCTACCAGCACTATAACCGCAATCAGTTGGCTCCATAGCTTTCTTCTTCTCGCAATCATGTTTGTACCTCCGCATTACTGCGCACAAAAGATGATGCCACCATCATCACTTACCCAGCTAACATGGGTTACATAATCCCAGATCTGCACCTGTTGATACATTATATTCTTCCGGACAGTCATGCTCGTTTCCATCTTCACATCTGAATCATTTATGTTTTGCAGTTCGTCTTCCGAAGAGATGCGGCTTACTTCGATCCAGCGAAGCATCGCCCCATCAATGCCCAACAAGTCCGCCGTAACTGTAGTTCCTTCCGGCACATAAAAAACGAAGTGCTCATAATCGCCCTTTTTGACCCGCTGCACGGACTGGAGCGGTGCAGACAAGTGATACGTTTTAGGTTCACCATCATATAGGAGTTGGATACTTTTTTCTCCAATGCTGTATCGTACACTTACACTATTACTGCAATATTTTGACTTTACTGTTTCTTCCACCCAGTTGATTTCTGTTATTTTTTCTTCCTGCAACGAAGCAGCCTCCTCTTGTGACTGTTCCGAGCTTGAAGCGGGCTCTTCCGGCTTCGTTTCTTCCTTGGCCGACTGGCTTTCGGATTCAGAAGCAGCCTCCTGCCCCGGGGCAGATTCTTCTGTCGGCTCTTCCGCCGGTTCCTCCGCGGTGCTTTCGGCAGCAGGCTCTTCTGTATCCGTCAGGCCGTTTTCGTCTTCTGCCATCTCACCCAGCTGAGAAAGCACCTCGTCCCGTTTGGCGGCGGTGTTCTCGCCCAGCTCCAGCAGGTCGTTGTAGTCTTCCAAGGCGGTATTGTAATTTTTCAAAGTCTCGCAGAGAGCCGCATGGACGTACAGCACCTGCACCAGCTTTGCGCTGACATCCTCCTCCGAAACGTTTTCTGCCTTTCCTGCGTCACTGGCCTTCAGCAGTGCCTTTGCCAATCCGTAATCCGAAACGGCACGGGCAGGCTGTTCCATTTTTTCGTGCACCTCCGCCTGGCCGATGTAAGAAAGTGCCCGTGTGTAGGGCATATTCTCAGTTGTTCCGCTGATGAACCGATAATCAGCCAGTGCCTTGTCATACTCGCCCAAGGCCATGTAGGCTTCCGCACGGCCCATGTACGCCTGAATGTTGTCCGGATCCAGCTTGATGGCTTCGGTAAAGGATGCCACAGCTTCCGTATAGTTCAGTTCAGTCAGATACTTCTGGCCCAGTTCAATTTTATCTGCCGCATTCACCGCCTTTGAAACGCAGGCGGTAAAAAACAGGGCCGCAAGCAGACTCACCAACAAACAGACCGCACCAGCTCTTATCGTTTTTTTCTCTGACATTTTGCTTTCCTCCTGTTTTTGCTATGTTTATTCCTCAAACATCTTCCAGCTGACACACCCGTCCAGCCAGAATTTTCCGTTTCCAGAGGTCATACGCACTTTGTTCTGGGCATCCAGATCATTAAAGTGCCACCACTCCGAGGCCAGCGGTGTCATGCCTGCATTGGTGCAGTAGCTCTGCAGCCGCCGGGCACCGTCTGTCATGGATGACGATGCTGCGGCCCGCTTCCACGCGGTGGCGGAGTTGGATGTTACAGGCCCGGTAAAGCAGGCCGCCGCACTGCTCAACTCGTGCATGGCAGAGGGCATGGCGTATTCCTCACCCGTCACCTGTACAAAGGGACATCCCGCCATTTTGTGCTCCGTCTGCTCTGTGATGCGCAGCAGAGTCGTGTCCATCGCCACACCTCGTTGATGGTTAGAAAGAGACGTTGCAATGAACCAGCCGATATTCCACGCTCCCTTATTCAGCTCCGTCATCAAATCCTTGTCGGCACGTGCCTTGGCATATACCGCATCCTTTACCAGCATCTGTACCTCGTAAGGTCGGAACGTCTCTACGATCTTCAGGCAATCGCCCGCCTGCAGAGCGCTTTTTTGAGCCGCACCGACCTTTTTTGCCATGGCGTAGTTAATGGGCATCACATACTCATCCCGCCCAAGGCGTTGGTTGTAGAACAAGCCGTCATACAGCTTTTGTCCTGTGATGCCCTCAATGTCCTCACCGCAGGTTTTGAAAATCGATGCCGTTGCATTGGGGTTTTCGTATACGACGGAAGGCAGGACATCGGGCAGGTTGATCATGCAGAACTCATTTTCCAGCCAGCCCACAGTGCCATCCAGCAGGCAGACCTGCCAGTATGCTCCCGACTCCTGACGGATGTAAAACATATCACCTGCCGCAAGCCTGCGCAGCACTGCGCTGTTCTCATCCGGCTTTTCATACAGCTGCATCACCGCCGCTCCCGCAAAACCTGTGGAGCCTTCCAGCGGCAGTTCAAAGTTCTGGGGAATGCGGATACCCTCCCGCAGAATAGCCTCATCGTCCAGCGCAGCATTCAGCATCGGCCCAGATTCAGAGGCCGGTCCGCTGCTTCCCTGCTGCGGCTGCCAGCTGACTGCCCGCTCTTCCACAGTGGGCTGCTGACACCCCGTCAGAAGCCATGCACATGCCATAGCCGAAAGGCACAGAAAATCACGTCTTGTCGTTTTCATGCATTTTCCGTCCTTTCTGCCTGCTCCTGTGCCGGAGTTTCCATCTCTGCCGGTGTCTCCGGGATGATCTCCTGTGCTGCCGCAGGTTCCTCTGCAGGCTGCGTCTGCTGCTCTGTTGCCGGAGTGGTCTGTCCATCTTCCGTTTCCGTCTGCGCAGGCTGTTCTTCCAACAGTTCTTCTTCCGGCGGTTCGCCCTCGGCATCCTCTGCAAGGTCTTCCTCCGGTGCTGCATTTCCACCCGGCTGAACGCTTCCGCTGCCGTTCAGATCGCTGCTCAGCGTGCCTTCTCGGAACATGCCCGCCTGGCTGATGCCGTTGATAAAGTAGTAGCTTTTTTCATGGGAATGGTCCCATCCCTGCTTCAGTTCACCACCTGCATCAAAGGCATAGGGCTGGCCATCGATCACACACCACCCTGTCATCTGGTTTCCGTTTCCATCCAGATAGTGCGTACCCGCATCCGTCTCGACCCATCCAGCCTGACTGATACCATCCACAAAAAAGTAATCTTTTCCTTCAAGCTGTATCCAGCCCTGTGCTGGTGCGCCGGTCTCATCGTAGTATTTCAGGATGCCCTCCACCTTTTTCCACCCATTCAGTCGGCCCTTCACCCGGCCGTCAGAATCAAGCTCCCAAGTCTTGCCATCCTCTTGATAGGTTCCGGTGCGCGGGTGTCCCGTTTCGTCAAAGCAGTACTCCACACCATCCAATGTGAGCCAGCCGGTATACAATTGTCCGGTCTCTGGCTGAAAGTAGTAGTATTTTCCGTCCACCTTGGCTTCACCCCGGGTGATTTTTCCATCCTCGCCAGCATAGCCGATATAGCCATCCTCTTCGATCCAGCCGGTCTTCAAAAAATGATTGCTGCCAAAGTAGTAGAGACTATGGTTGATCTCATACAGGCCCTGCACGCGTGTGCCAGTGGCCGGCGAAACAAAATAGCGGTGCAGGTCTTCTCCCTGCCACCCCACAGCCTTGCTCCGGATCATCTTGTGGACACCGAAAGCAGCCCCCGCAATCAGACACAGGCACACCAGCACCACACCCGCTGATTTCAGCGGTTCTGGCGATTTTTTTCTTCTTGTGTTTTGCGTCACGCTAAACCGATAGCGCTTGATCTTCTGGCGTTTCATTCTCATCTTCCTGTATAAAGATTCAGCCCCCGGTTGAATGCCAGAGGCCGAATTTCATGTTCAATAGGCGTCCTGTACTGTCTCTTTGCCATTTTCGCGGTAAGTTGTCACCGTAAATCCGTCGTAGTACAGAAGACCGTCTTCACCGTTGCCGATGCAGCTGGAGGCATACTCCGAGCTGGCCGGTTTTCCAATGGCGGAATACAGTTTAGCGACATCTTTGCCCACATACTTCAAGGCCGTCTCCAGATTGGCAGTTTCCGCCGGGGCTACCTGCTCTGCAGGAGCAGCTTCACTGACAGGCTCGCTTTCTACCGGCCTGCTTTCTTCCACTTTGGAGGAAGCAACCGTTTCCTTCTTTGCGGGCTTGGACTCTGCTTTCGTCTCGGCTTTCGATTCCGCCTTGGACTCTGCCGATGCCTCCGATGCTGCCTCGCTTACTGCAGAAGCGCCTTCGGAAACAGCTTCCGATACAGCTTCACTTTCCGGCGCAGACTCTGCTGACTCTTCAGACGAAGCGGCCTCCAACACCACAGAGGACACCGTTTCCGATGCAGACACTGCTGCAGATGAAGCACTCGTTTCCGTTTTTGCCCCACAGCCAGATGCCAGAAGCATCGCGCCGCAAAGAGCCACAACCGTCATCTTATAACTTGCTTTCATTTTGTTTTATCCTTCTTTCTATTCTTTCAATCGGCCAGAGAACAGTAGACCCATTCTCCATCCGACAGAAATGCTGCTTTTAATTCCTGCTCCCGTACATCCTGCGGGAGGTATGCCGTAAACGGCTGTATTCCCTTTCCACAGGGGGAGGCCTCGTAGGTTTCGTTCCCCGCCAGAATATAAATAAGGGACTCGTCATCCACGCTCTGCCCGCTCAAGTCACCCGTCAGGCAGAATGTCTCTTCCATGCGGCTGTCCTCTCGCTGCGCTTTCACGCTTGTTCCGGTGTCTGCCGCCGCAACCGCTGTGCGTTTCGGCGCGGGCAATTCCGGGGCACGTTCCAGCAGCCAGTTCAGGTTGCGCTCGACCAGCTCCACCAACAGCACATCAGGCTGTTCTTCCATAGCCGCTGTCAAACTGTAGGGCATATTCCGGGAAAAGCAAGCACTGCCGTAGCTCTGTGCCAAAAAGGGGTGCAGGTTGATGCCAAAGGAATCACGATAGACGAAAATGCTTCCATCCGTCTCCGGATTTACCGTATGGATGGTGATGTCATCCGCCGAGTGGAATTTTTCATCATACTGATATGTAAAGTCATACGCTGTATCCTGTTCCGTTTCATTTCCGGCAGGATACACCATCTTATACAGATCCCCGGTGTGGGGAATCTTTTCCCCCGCGATGAAGGAATCGAACTTTGTTTCCGCGCCTTTCATTTTCCTCAGCAGGACCTGTGCCGCCTTCTGTGCGCCCCGCATATTCCAATGACTGTCCAAATGGTAATACAACTGTTCTTGGGAATCAGACAATACCTCAAACAGATCGATATATCGGACGTTCTGCTTCTGCATCTGCTGTTCAAGCAGTTGAACGTTCCTCTTAGAAGCCGCTGCATAGCGCGCTGGCATCTGACTGCCATATATCGAATTTTTATTCGGTGCGATCGTAAAGTAAAAATCCACACCGTTCTGTTTGCAGTACTCCTGCATCAGCCCCAGCACACGAGCGGCAGCATAGCTCTGACGAGCTGTAAAAAGCTTTGCTCCGGTATAATCCTCAAGCGTACTTTTGTAGAACAGCCAACCGTTCTTTCCCAGCAGCACGCTGCTGCTATCCAACGTCTTGAACGCTGCTCCGGTAAGCTGGTCATTCAGAGTGATCATTTCATGACGAAAGCCGAAATGATCCGCAAAATAATCCGAAAACTCATTCAGAATATTGACGTTGAAGCTTCCATCTTCTTCCCGTAGCTCCGGAAGGGGTGCAAGCTGCTCATTTCCAACCGCATTTTCCTCCTGCCAAGGCATCACTGCCGCAGGCAAAATGCAAACTGCGGCAATAACTCCCACAAACAGGACGTATCCTAATTTTTTCACCTGCATTTTCCCACCTCAGAACTGGAAATAGATAAAGGGCACATAGGACGCCGCCGATAAATGCAGAATGTCCACCAACAGAAGTATCAGCGCCCCCACATAACTCAGCACCCGAAGACACACATATACACTTCCGGTCTGCTGCTCCGCTTTGCGGCAGACCATCGGCAGAACCGGTGTGCTGCCCACAAGCCCAAATAGCAGCGCAAACATAGTCAGAGGTGTCAAACACTGTGCCAGCAACAGCCCTGTCTGGGCAGAAGCGCGGATACCCGAGAACATCGCCCCGATCATCGAGAAAGCCTGTCCCATGTTGTCTGCCCGGAAAATCACAAAACCAATCAGTACCACCAGCAAAGTGTATAGGTGTTTCAGCACTGTTTCCACCGGGTTTCGCCTGTTTTTTCCATGCTTTCCAAGCCCGAACAGCTTTTTTGCTGCGTCCTCTGCAACGATAAAGAAGCCATGCCACAGACCCCAGATGATAAAAGTCCAGTTAGCTCCGTGCCACAGGCCCGTACAGAAAAATACCATCAGCTTGTTGCGGTATGTCTTTGCCTTTCCCTTCCGGTTTCCGCCCAGAGGGATATACAGGTATTCCCGGAACCAAGTGGAAAGAGAGATATGCCATCTGCGCCAGAATTCCTGAATGCTGGCCGAGATGTATGGATAATTAAAGTTTTCCTTGAAGTGAAACCCGAAACACAAGCCAAGTCCAATGGCCATGTCACTGTATCCGCTGAAATCAAAATAAATCTGAATCAAATAGCATACTGCAGCTAACCAAGCCGTCCGGCTGTCCAGCGCAGAGCTTTTTGCACTATAGATCAGAGTCACAACGCTGCCGCAGACATCGGCGATCATCAGCTTCTTGCTCAAACCAATAATGAACCGGCGCAGGCCATTTGCCAGTTGTTCCAGCGTATGGCGGCGGCTCTTAATTTCATCCGCCACATCCTCATAGCGAACGATGGGCCCGGCCACCAGCTGCGGAAACAGCGCAATGTACAGCAGCACATCCCGAAAGCGGGTGCTTTTCAGTCGTTCGTTTCGGTATACGTCGATCACATAGCTCAAACCCTGAAATGTAAAGAACGAGATGCCCACCGGCAGAACGATAGAAGGTACCGCAATTGCCACGCCCGGCAGCTGATTCACCGTCCTCACCAGAAATGTCAGGTATTTGAAAACACCCAAAACTCCCAGATTGACCGCCACTGCAACGTAAAGCACTCCCTTCCGCCCGGAAACAAACAGGCCCGCCAGATAGTTGCAGAATACGGAAAAAAGCAGAAGCAATACATACCACAGTCCACTGAACGCATAGAACAGCAGGCTGGCCGCAATGAGCCAGAGATTTTTTGCTTCTCTTTTGGGCAGAAGATAATACCCTCCAAGCACAATGGGTAAAAACAGACACAGAAAAATTACGGAACTAAAAACCATTTACGGCCACCTCAGCGATTACGGGAACTGGTAGCTGAACACGGTTTTATTCAGCGGCATTTTATACATATTGTATTCGGCATGGCCGTATTTACCGGCACGATAACCCCATTCCAATTCCACGTCATAAATGTAGGGCGTGCCGTTCTCGTGGATCATGACCCATGCATGGTCCGAATCCTTGCGGCCCACACCGCCGGATACAACATAAGCGTCGTAACCCAGCCGCCGGGCCATATAAAGGAACTGGCCTGCGAAGCAGTAACAGTTGCCCTTTTTGTGTTCAAACATAAACAACGCACTTTCTTCTGCCCAGTCCGTAGTGCCTCTTGCCTGATGCGGACGAGCAAGATATGCACCGTGATCTCGGACATACAAATATGCAGCACGCAGTTTCTGTGCTTTTGTCATGCCGGAATTAGTGCACTCGGCCAACGCTTGATCCACATAACTGTCCAGAACTGCGTTGCCAGAGGTATAACGGCCATCTGCGCCAAAGGTGAGATGCCCTACCGCACCGTTCGTCAGAAACGAACCGTCCGCCATAACATAATACATGCCGCCATCGATTTCCTGCAGACCCTCAGCATACTGGTCAATAGCATAGCCATCCTGCGAGACATGGTAAAGCTTACCATCAATGGTTGCAAAACCAGCAGGATAGCTGTCAAAGAAACTGCCTGTCACCGACACATGACACAGCACACCATCCACTACTGCAAAGCCAGCGGGGTAGCTGTCAATGGCGCTGCCCTCTTCTGACACATGGTACACTCCGTCTTCGATCTGCACAAAACCGGGCTGATAGACATCCAACTGACTGTCCGTATAGTGGTACAGCCTGCCATCCTGTACTTCAAAGCCGTTTTTTCGAAACAGACTTCCGCCCAAGCCAAATTTGCTTTCCTCTGTATCGATTCCCAGAAATTCCATCACTGCTTTGATGCAATTTTCATCTTCTTGTACCGGCATGACCGCTGCCTGTTCCGCATGGGCTGTTGGCATCAGAAACATGGCCGATACCGCTAAAACAGAAGCCGTCACCTTGAGTTTTTTCAACATCTTTTTCATACCCCTCTATTTGATTTTATTGATACTCGTTCCAGATCTGCTTCTTCAGCTTTTCCTCCTGCCTGCGCAGGATTCGTGCCGAAAAGGCTGCCGCAACAGCTGAAGCGATCATTCCAACGATTCCAACCACGAAAAAAATCTGTCCGGTGGACACACTCTCTCCCTCCTTATTTGAGCCATCCGCTTGTATAAAGCTGGTCGATCAAATTTTTCAGCACCGTCATCTGAGCATCTTCCGTACCATTTGCCTGTGCCTGACGGTACTTCTGCACTGCAGATTCATAGCAGTCGTCCGCCTGCTGATATTCCCGTTTTTCAGCGGGTTTTGTGCCCTGCCAGTCGATCAGCAGATACGCCCGTTGCATATCAAACCGATAGTCCAGCGGATACTGTTGTGCAAGCTCGGTCAGAACATCATCAGCCTCCTGATACTGATTCAGTGCCTGCAGCACCGTCGCAAGGTTCAGCTTAGTGGAAATAGTTGCATAGCCACTTTCCACCAGCTCCCGTAATAGTTGTTCTGCTTTCTTGTAGTTCTGTTCCGCATTCTGCTTATCTACAGCCGCCTGCTGCAGCTGGATATCTACCAGCATCTCTTTTTCCAGCACAGTCTGGCTTTTCGGCAGTGCCTGACAGCCGCGTTCCAAAATCTTTTCGGCATAAGTTGTGTCCTCCATGTTCAGCGCAGTGCGTGCTGCTGCCAGATATGCATGGCTCAAAAGCTGCGGGTCTGTCACCTCATCCAGTACTTTCTCGTACAAGGCAAGTGCTTCCGAATTCTGCTTCTGCAGCGACTTGATCTCGGCGGCAACCAAATCGCAGTCGCCTGAAGAGGCCCCGCGCTCCTGCAGCGTTTCCAATGTGCTCTGTGCCTCTTTTATCTTGCCGTCATTTGCCAGCGCAATGGCAAAGCTGCGGTAGCTGTCCGTGCTTGCGCCCTGAGTGCTGACCGCCGTCTGCAGCTCCCGCACTGCGTTTGCGTAATCCTTCAGTTCGATGTAGCAGTTGCCCTTGATAAAGTGCATCTGTTCTACTGAGACCGAATCCATGTTTTTTTTCGTCAGATTGCCAGAAGAAACAGCGCTGTCCAACTGGTCGATCGCGCTCTGATAATCACCGGCGCGGTACAGCAATGCCGCCATCTGCAAATACGCATCTGCACGTCCCGGCTGCTGCTGAATCGCGCTGTCCAACAGCTCTCTTGCCGTATCATATTCCAGATCCTGCTCTGCCTGATCTGCCTGTGCCAGATTCAGCAGATAGACATTTTCGCGCTCACTGCGCATTCGTTCCACACCGTAATAGCAGCTGTACGCACTAGCTGCAAAACAGGCTGCCAGCACCACCGCCGTAACACGCTTTCGGAACTGACATTTTTTGTAGCCCAGATCCATCTGGTCGATGTTTTTGAGCGCACGCAACATCTCCGACGCCTGTTGGAAACGTCTGGTCTGCTGCTTCTGCATGGCGCGCACAATGATCGTCTGCATAGAGCGGCTGATTTTAGGGCGATAATGCTCTAACGGAGTCACCTCTCCCAGTGATTTTTCCGGAGCATGTCCCGTGACCGCATAGTAAAGAGTAGCACCCACAGCATAGAGATCGGTCGCCATAGAGATTGATCCATAGTCCTTCTGCCTGTCGGGCTGCGCCTGTGCGCCTGTGCTCTGCAGCATAGGCACTGTCTCCTCCATCGGCGGAGTCCATGCATCCATCACTACGGTTGCGCCGCTCTCCTGCGCATTTTCCAGCGGCATCGTGGCAGCACCCATGGGAACAGTCGCACTGCCTGCAGGCACCCGGTTTTCCGGCATAGCCACTGTCGGCATCTGCGGTGTATGCTGCGGCCTGCTCTGGGTGGAGGTCTGATACTGTTCCGGTGCGGCATAGCCATCCGTCACGCCCACAGCCGTTTTGTCCCGGCGGAAGATCAATGATGTGTTAAAGTCGATGAGGCAGATATCTCCACTGTTGGTGATCATCACATTGCCCGGCTTGATATCGCAGTGGATAATAGCCGGTTTTTCGCTGTTTTCCTGATGCAGATACTGCATCACTTCACACAACTGACATGCCCAGCGGTAGCACTCTTTCTGGGTGACCGGGCCGTTCTGTTCCACATACTGCTGCAGGTTTTGGCCGCTGATAAGATCCATCACGGTGTAAACGCAGCCATCGTTGCCATATAGAACATCGTAAATTCGCGGAAGATACTGGTGCTTCAGGCTCTTCAAGATCGACGATTCATTTTCCTGATTCATGACGTGCTGATACTGCAGCTGGGTACGCTTGATCACCACATCAATGTTCATGCCTTTTTTATGCGCAACGAACAGATCGCCCGTTCCGCCCAGCCGGTTCAGCACCCGGATATTTTCATAATCCGGGTTGGTGAAGCCCAGTACTACATTTTCGCTCACAGGATCCTCCCTAATTTCTGGTCGTATTCTATCGGCGCTGCCTCGCCGGAAAGCCTTGCCCACACTTCGATCCAGTCATCCGTACCAGACGGCAGAGAGCTCAGGTCGTTCCATTTCAGTGCCAGTGCTGTGATGTTGTCCGTTTCTCCGCAGCTGCGGCAGAATCCCACCGCCGTCTGCAGCCGCTGCTGTAGCTGCTCGCGGCTGTCCGTTTCCATCAGCAGTCCGTGCAGCTCTTTCCACGTTGTGTAGTGGCACAATCCGTCGCTGCACAGCAGCACTGCGCCCTGCATCGGACGCTTTGTGCATTGAAAAACCGGCTCCATTTTGCCATAACCAAGACACTGCAGCAGGATACTGCTGCGTCGGTCGGTAGTCAATGCTTCGGGCGAAAGCCTGCCTGCTTCCACCTCGCGCATCGCCAGCGTCTGGTCCTTGCTTAGTTGTACCAACCCCAGACCGTCGTCCAAATAGATTCGGCTGTCACCGACCTGCACTTGATATAAATCATCCCTCGTCAATAGCAGCGCCGAGACCGTTGTGCCCAACTGAATACCCGTTTTTCCCGAATAGCTGCACAGCGCCGTATGGAGTGTTTCCAACATTCTGTGCCACGAAAAGAACACAACATCCGCCGTTAGCCCGTTCTGTACGATCTCCGGCAGCTGTTGCTCGAACCATTCCTCAAAGCAGCGGACTGCCCCGGTGCTTGCAAGTTCACCGGACTGCAGTCCGCCTACGCCATCGCACACCGCCAGCATTGCAATCGTCTCTCTGCCAAAGTTGGAAATGCGTGCGCAAAAACTGTCCTGATTGGAAGGGCGCGTGGCCCCTTTATCCGTGATATGTACCAGCTGCAATGCCATATCAAGCCCCTGCCACCACGCTGAACACGATATCTGCCATACGGATGGTATCGCCCGCATGGAACTGCGTCGGCTTGGAAGGCTCCAGCCGCTGCTCGTTCAGGTAGGTGTGGTTCTGCGTATTGTTATCCACAATATAGTAGTTGCCATTCTCGATCAGGATGTAGGCATGGTCGTTGCCCAGATAGCAGTTCTGGGTGTGCACCGTGTAGTCCACTACGTCCTCTGCACGGCCAATGTGGAAATTGGTATGGGTGACATGGATATACTGGTTCGTCGCCTTCTGTACCAAATACAACTCTCCGACCCCGCCGGAGCTGCCAGCCTCCATTAGCGTCGTGCGGGCAGTTCCGCCATTGCCTGCTGCAAGTACCACAGTATGGCCGCCGGCCTGCTGCACTGGCGGCTGTGGCGGCACATAAGCAGCTGCTGCGGGGGCCGGCTTATCTGCCGACTGCTTTGGGGCTGGTGCTTCCTGCCGGAATGGGTTATCTTGTTCTTCTGTTGTATGCTTTTTCTTGTCCTTTTTTCCACCAAACAGTCCGCCGAACAACCCGCCGCTCTTCTTTTCTTTTTCAGATTTTTTCTTAGCCTTTTCGGCCTTTTCATCTTTTTGTTCCTTCTTCGGCTGCGGCTCCGGCTGGCTGGCAATAAAGGGATTGCCTCCCTGCTGTGCTGCAAACGGACTATCCTGCACTGGCTGTTCTGCCGGTACATGGGCGGGAGCCGGTTCCGGTTTGTACATTACAGGTTCCGGTCTCAACGAAGCACCACCGGCCTCCGACTGACGGACTGGCGGTTCGCTGACCGGAGGCTTCGGCTCATAAGCAGCTTTTGACGGCTCAGCCTGCGTCGGGATCTCTTCTATCTGCTTTTCTAAATCGACAAAGGAGAACTTTTCGCCGTACAGCAGCTGACGAGACAGGACGCTGATCACACGGCTGTCGTGAGACATCTGTCTGCCTATCATGCGTAGAACATAACCCGCCAGTTCCGTGGGGGTGTACTTATCCAGCGCTGCCTGTACCGGAACATACATCACATATGCATGGCCTGCAGCATCCAGATAAATATGCTCTGGCGTGAGGTCAATTTTGTGCGGGTCAAGCAGATACTCGTCGCACTCTTTTTCTGCCCTGCACAGTGCCATAAAGAAATTACTTAGCCGTGTCTCATGCTCCAGGATCCGCGCCGCCTGTACCAGCGGCGTCAGACCGGTGATATTGTACAGTAATCTGCAGTCCGCATTGATCCACTGGATGTTGAGTGGCAGCACCCCGCTGATCTGGTTCGACACCAGCATTCCGCGGTCCACTTCGTCCAGCAGTTCATCCGCCCCAAGCGTCCTCTCCAGATAGGTGGCACTGCCTTGTGTGACAATGGTATATTCCTCCATAATGCACGATCCTTTCCGCAGTTTGTATTCTGCCGCTTCTTACTTCCAGAGTCGGCAGCAAACTTTTTGTGTACTTTCGAACTCGCCAAAGTGGAACGTTTCAATGTAAAATATGAGCCGGACTTTGTAGGATATCTCGATCACGACATCATTTCCGCTGATCTTTCCGCTTTTTATCTTGATGCCGTTCAATCCATCCACAACGCCCATATTCTGCAGCATCTTATCTGCGTTTTCCGTATTTCCTCCCAGATAAGATGCAAACCTTTTTTTCACAGTGCTCAAAGACAGATAGTCAGTAAAAACCATCGAATTTGAGAAGGACCCTCCGCCGACATCATACTTTGAGTCACTGGAAGCACCAATGCCGTCTGTGAACTTTTGCAGCAGACTCAGCGGAAGCTTTTGCAGCGTTTTTACGTCCGTCTTTGAATTTTTATAATTTTCCAGTGCAATGCTCTGCCCTGTCTGCTGCAATGCATGTGAGATCATGCTCTGTGCCGTAAACATATTGATCAAACTGTACAGTGCCATCATGGCGATCAGAAACAGTGTCAATGAAATGCACGCTTCCAGCGCCATTACACCCTCTTCTGCGTAAAACAGATTTCTCTTTTTTTTCTGCATCTGCTCAATACCCCCTATACATGACCCGATTTGCTTTCCAAACCGAATTCCGGGAGAGCGAAGGCACCGGGAGCACCGACACAAAATCGCCTTTTACGTTCATGCGCAGTGCTGTGTAGGACTTATCCAAATCAAATTTGGGGTAAATGCCAGACAGCTTCTGAGAGACCGATGCATCATTGACCAAATTCTTCTGGGTCGCTTCCATTTCGATCAGGTCCGCAAAGCGTTTGACCAGATCCTTTTCGTTCCAGATCAGCATCATAACAAACATACTTCGGCTGTAGGTCATGCATAGCTTGTTATCTCCCACATAAAGGCCATTGCTGCCTTTCAGATTGGGCAGATCTTCAACTCCTTTGCCGTCCGACTCCAGTCCGCCCAGGATAACGCCGCCTGCCTCAACCTGCTTCACCTTTTCCTGCAATGTCTTTTTCTGGTCATCCGTCATGGCAACCAGTTTTTGCAGCTTTCCGGGAAGTTTCGACAAGCCTTTTGCGCAAAAATGAATATCCTCCGACGCCTTGATAAAGGGAATATCCTGTGCACCGTTACAGATCAGCACGGTATCCACATATGCTTCTGCTGCAACCAGGAAAACTTTTGCCAGCATATCTGTCATTTTGTACGGAATGCCAAGCAGGGACAGTGCACCAGCCAGGCCCGCGCTCAATGCTCTTGCTTCAACATTGGATGTCACCGGCTTGTAGTCCAGCGCCACACGCAGGGCCAGCATCGTGTAGAAGATCGCCTTCTGATTTTCCCGTTCATGTTCATTTCCGATCAGAAGATACTCCGTCTCGGCACCACAGAACGAATAATTCGTTTCCTCCTTTGCGTCAAAAATAGCGGTCAGGTTATTTTCGCTCTTTGCTACTTCTGCCGCCAGGCCATTTGAGCCTTTTATGCTCACGCCCGACATTGTCTTTTTTGAGGCATAGTCCGTGCGGTTCGTTGTGGTATAGTTCAAATACCCAACCAGATACAGATGATCGCCGATATCTGCCTTGATGTTTGACAGATTGGAAAGAATATTGGCTCCAGCCGTCACCATGCTGAGCATGGACTTCATCGAATTGAGCAGTTTTCCGATCTTGGTTTTTGCGTCATCCGCCTTCGACGTATCGGCCGAAGCAGCAGTCGAAACGCCGCCCTGCCATGCCGTCAGATCCATAATCTCGTTTACAAAATCAATGGCATCTAGATCTGCCTGTGCCAATGCCGCATCCTTCTGTTCATACGGAGACTCCAGCGAATAAGCACTGTTGCTGCGGTCCTTCTTGCTCGGCAGGCCTGCAAAATTCTGATCGTAGTACTCCGTATTGATCACGCTTTGCAGTTTCGGGTCGTAGCTTGCACTCAAAGACATGATCGTGCTCAGTGCTTCTGCAATGGACGAGAAGCTTGTAACATTGGAATCCGCCTTATTGATCAGATCATTTGCTTCTTTCAGCAGCGAATTAAAGTTGTCCGAATCCGACAGCTTGCTCATATCGGTCAGATGAAGCCCTTCCTGAAGTTTTGTGATCTTGTCTGCATCGTCAAGGGTCAGGTCACTCAGATCCATATCCTTCACACGGTTCAGTTCTTCTGTCAGGCCGGAAATTGCCGTGCTGCAGGAATCCGTATTATAATCCTTCAGTATTTTATTGGCCTGAGAGCTGTCTGCGGCTTTCACCGTTGCATCGGCCGCATTGCTTATCGTCTTCAGGTCCGCCTCCTGCTGCTGCAGCTGTTTAAGCTGCTGTTCCAGCTTCGTTTTTTCTTCGGCCGTAATATCTTTCTTTTCCAGTTCTTTTTTGGTCGCGTCGATCTGACCTGTCAGGGTCGTAACCGTTGTTTCTTCGCCGGAGGTGTCCACCTTTGTGTTCTTGGCGTCTCCTACGGCATTTACGGCATCCTTACCAACGCTTACCCAGCCATCCAGCACTTCATCCTGCGTCTTTGCCACATCCTTGAGGTCCTTATTCAGCGACTCTGTACTCTTAATTTCTGCCTGCAGCTTCTTTTCGTATTCCTTTTTGGCTTTCTGCGCATTCTCCAGTGCCTGCTCATACCGCTTATTGTATGCGTCGAGCTCATCGACGGTCGCATTTTCTCCCGGTTTTTCTCCCATCGTCTTTTTCAGCTCGTTCAATGCGTCATCGAATGCGCTGTGTGCCGAATCATAGGAGGTCGTTTTCTCGTTCAGGGATTTTACGCTGTCCTTGGCTTTTTCCAGTTTTTTTGTTACGTCCAGCGTTTTGGTTGCCGTATCCGCAATGCTGCTGCCGACCTTCAGGAACTTAAGGCCCGGAATGCTGTTCTGTACCTCTTTGATGATATCCTGCAGGCCTGTACTGCCGAACTCGGAGACTAGGACCGTCGGGAGAGTCAGCGTGCTATAGTCCAGGACCTGTGCCTTTAAGATATCCGTGTCCGCCAACGGATATACACCTGCCGCCGCTGCACTTGTTGTGCGGAAGCTCCGGGTATCGGTCGTATCCTGCGCATTCAGGTACTTTTGGAATGCTTCCTCAAGGTCTTTGTTGCCGGTATATCCATTATCCACCGACGGGTCATCGTTCTGCGCCATTGCAAGCAGACCAAACCGGCTTTGTAAAAACGAATCATAATCCGACAGCACCGACAGTGCACTGGTGTTCATCGCATCATCCAGGCCCGTCAATGCAGACTGATATCTGCTTGCTTCCACCAGAATACCCGCTACCGCATAAAACGGCACGACCAGCAACGCAAGCATCAATGAGATCGCGCCGCAGGTATTCTTTATCATTTTGTCCTTTTTCATCATTTGTCCTCACACGGATGTTTCTGACTTTCGCAGAATAATTAAAGATCCTTTTTCTTCACGATAAATGCAAGAACTTTCTCCAGCAGATCAACATAATCATTCTTTGCAACGTTGCCCACTACATAATTCAACGTCTTGGTATAGTCCACGGTATTGATATAGTGCGAAAGATCTGTGCACATCGCCCGCCCCGTCGCATGGTAAACGCGCGTGCCGCTGACCCTAAACAGCTCCAAGAAATTGCCAAACGGAATCCTGTACTCGGCCGTGATATTCACAACCACATGGCGCTGTGCAACTCCATCGTAGACAGTCTTTGCTTCAACGACCGGCATCCCGACCTGCGTTGCCAGACTCCCCTTGCGAACAAGCCATTTTCCATATTTTATGGCACGCTGTTCGTTTTTTTCTTGCAGTTTTCCGCTTTGGTAACGGCTGGGACTCAATGCAACTTTTACTTCTTTGCTGATATATCCCGTGATCGGGTCTGTTTCTGCGTACGCATATGTCTGCGCAATTTTGTTGGCCGTTTCATCTGCAGCACGTATCACCACAAACTGCTGGAACAGTAAAAATCCATAACCCCAGATGAAAAAAAGAACAAACAGCGTCAGCGTAATGACCAGCAGGCCCTCAATGGCCTCCATACCATCTTCCTGTACGCGCAAAAGGCTTTGTTTCCACTCTTTCATGGCCCTGTCCTCCGCGTTCAGCTGCGCTTCACACGCCAGCTCAGCATCACCTGCGTGTCGTTGCCGTCCATCTTTGCAGGGCACTTGCCGTTGGCGTCGAAATATCCGGCTTCAACCAGCAGATAGTCGATTACCTGCGTGCCTCTGCCATTGATAAAGCCCCACTTGCCGTCCTTGCACACCGCTGCAACGCCGCCGGAAAAGCTCTTGGCTGCATCATATTCCGGTGCGATCACCGCAGTGCCGTCATTGGCTGCAAAGCCCCACTTGCCGTCCTTGGCAAACGCAAGGCCATTGCCGCGGTTCAGATCGACCTCGTCTGCATCCAGTGCGCCCTGCTGCTCGCCGGCCTCCGAATACAGGTTCCACTTGCCGTTTTTCTTGGCAAGATATACGCCGTTTACCAGCCAGCTGCCATTTTCGGTCAGCTGGATTTCCTCATAGCTGTCACCCTGCTGTGCACCGGTCTGATCCACAAAGATCCATGCGCCGTCTTTCTGCACCGGTGCCTTGCCGTTCTGGAACATGCCGGCAGCCTGATAGCCGTTCAGGTATTCCTGGCCGTTGAGGTCGATATAGCACCAGTCGGAGCGGCCCTTCAGCTGCACAGGGATCAGGCCCTGGCCGTAACCGTTGGCCTGCTCGACCTGCGCCATAAAACGGCCCACCATCAGGCTCTTGCTGAGCTGGAAAACATAGCTCTCGCCTTCATAGCTGCTGCACAGCACCGCCGTGTCCTGCCCGACCGGGCCAACGAATGCGTAGCTCTGATCCAGAAGGTCGCCGTCCGCACTGCTGAAAAGAACGTTTTCCTCGCCATTCCAACCCAGATACACGCCATCCATGCCAGCCGGTGCCAGCGATTCATAATTTGCAGCAGAGGTCTCGCAGGCATAGTAAGCCTCGTTCCAGTACTGCATCATGGTATCATTGAAGGAGACCTTGGCGGCATCCGCGCTCTTCAGCACATCGACCACAGTGTCGTAATCGCCGTCTTCATAATAGATTGCCGCATACTTTTCCCAGTAATCGGCGCGCTCCGGGTATGCCGCAACTGCCGACGCATAGGCCGATTCTTCGGTATTGCGCACATTTCTCGTCGGGCAGTCCTCGTAATATTCCGCACAGGCTGCCAGATACTCATCGTACAGCGCCTCTGTGGGTTTTTCCGCAATGGCACTCTGGTAGTTCTGCAGCGAAAGCTGGAACAGTTTTTTCCCGCGGTAATACTGCGCTGCTTCCACCGTGTTCTGCTGCGTTTTGACTTCGTTCATGGTATTCAGGACCAGAATCGCCCAACCCGCAATACAGACCACCACAAGTGCCACCAGCGCTACAAGACGCGTTTTTTTCATGTTTTACTCCTCCTGTGCCTTGATCAAAACATTCCCGCCAAAATCGTTACCAGATACCCCAGATAGAAGAAGGGGCCAAACGGCAGGCCGTCCTTGCGTGTTGCCTTTTTGCTGACCAGCAGTGCAATGGCTGCCACCGCCGCAAGAACATGCGAAACCAGCAAAAAGCTGAATGTCCCGTATATTCCCAGGATCAGCGCCGCTGCCGTGATCATCTTGATGTCTCCATATCCAACGCCGCCGCGTGACGCCAGCCGCACAAGGAAAAACACCACAAAAAACACTGCTGCTGCCAGAACGCTGTTGAGTGCCATGGGCACAGCGTCTGTCCCGCTGAGCACAAAGTCCAGAACCGTGCACCCCGCAAAAACTGCCGCCGTGCACAGCACGATCCAGTTGGGGATCTTATGGCTCAGTGCGTCGATATACGCTGCCGCAGTAAGCAGCGTTCCCAGCAGCACAAGGCGCAGCAGATTCGGCGGGTATGTGCCCGCCCGCAGAACCAGCATATACCCGCTGGCAAAGCCGCCCGCCGCTGCAAGAAGCAAAGCCGCTGCCCACTGCGTTTGTTTTTCCGGTTTAAGCCCTGTTTTTTTCTGCACGAGCCAGACTGCCGCAAGGTTCAGCCCGGCACTGCATACCGCAATGATCCATTCCATTGATCTTGTTTTCCCTTCAGACGCGTCCGCTCAAAAAGTTTCCAACCGATGTGCCCGTTGGCTCCAGCACCCGGCCCAGCAGCTTGACAACAAGTCCCGCCACGATCAGCATGACAGCGATCAGCGCCACCGTAATGATCACATCAAGGCCGCTTTCATCTTGTGCAGCCCTGCGCCATTTTTCTTTCAGGCCGGTGCCCATATTCCAGAGTAAAATTTCCGCTTTTAAAAGACCCCTTGATAATTTTCGCATCGATTCTTCCTCTCTTCCTCGTTTCCTTCAGGCTGTACCGCTCCCCAAGGGCAGTACAGCCCGCAGGAAACGAGTCCTGCCCCGCAAGGCAGGACCCACTCCGCACTTACTTCAGCTGGGCAAAGGTGCTGTCCAAACCGCTGACCTGCTGGTCAGCCTTGCCGATGACATCACTTGCAATACGAGCAACGACGCCAACGATCACGATGCCCAGTGCCACCAGAACGATGGTGACAATGATGTCCATGCCTTCGTCCTCTTCGCACATCTTCTTCAGCTCGTTCTTTGCCATGTTGGCAGTAACCAGAGCCTTGACATACAGCTTGTTCATGAAGTTGTTCATAAGTAATTCCTCCTGGATAAATATTATATAAACAGCGTATCTGTTTATATTTCCTTAAATAGCCGTGCTCATGCCGGTCATTGCCGCCACCATGATGATCATGATGACGCCCACCAGCACGATGGTGGTAGGTGCCAGCAGCTGTGCGGCAGCATCGTCGCCGCGGCGCAGCAGCATCTGGCGGCGCTGGGAGATCAGCTCATCCGACTGCTGGCGCATGATGGTGGTCACGTCCGAGCCGCCCTTTTCAATGTTCTGGATGATGATGCTGGCAAATTTGCGCACTTCCGGCGAACCGGTGCGGACGCCAAAGTTATAAATGGCCTCGGCACTGGCCGTGCCGTTATCCATTTCGCGGCAGGCTTCCTGCATCAGGTCGTAAATGACGCCCTTCTTGCTCTTGGCCACGATGTACCAGGCTTCCTTCAGGATCATGCCGCAGTTCATCAGCAGCGTCAGTTTGGAAACCACGTTGGAAAACTCCATCATGCACTCTTCGCTGCGCTTTTTAAGCTGGTTGCTCATCTCATTTGCACCGTTGGAATAGATGACGGCCACCATTGCCACACCGGCGATTAGCACAACGAATACCATGTAGCCGTCCATGAACACCGAAGCACAGAACGCCAGCGCCAGCACTAGCAGCGACATGGACAGCGTGCGCGCCCAGTACAGCCGCGCCCAGTATTCCACAAAGCGTCCGCCGTTTTCCGGGTGCAGAATGGCAGAAGCCGACATCATTTTTTTGCCGACAGCCGAATCCATGGAAAACACCGGCAGCTTCTGCATGGCAAAGCCCGCCGCCCACAGCTCCTTATCGCTGAACTCCTTCTGCGGCACGCCTTCAATGCGCCAGTCCTCTTTTCTGCCGCGCAGGGTAAAGAGAATGAACAGCACTGCCAGCACCGTGCCCAGCACCATGCAGATCAATTTTACAATCAGCATCTCTTCTCACCCCACCGCAATAATTTTCTGGCCCCAGATATACGCACCCACAAACATTGCAAGGCCGACCGTAACGACCGCAACACCCGTCGGCGAAGCCAGATTCTGCGCAAACGTTGCATTCGTGCTGCGCATCAGCGCAACCATCAGCACAGGTGCCACCATGATCACATTCAGTTCGGTTTCATTCGCGTGGATCTTGGCCTGAATCTCGTCCTCCACTTCCATCCGCTCGCAGATGATATCGTGGGTCTGGTTGATCACACGGCTCATGTTGCCGCCGGGGCCGTAGCACACTTGGAATACATTATTAAAGTCTTCAATCTCTTCCACGCCGCTGCGCTTGGCAAAATCGTCCATCATAACGTCCAGTGTCACATTGATCTGCTCTGCACGGCGGAACTGATCCAGTTCCTTTGCAATCAGTGCATCGTCCGAATACTGCATACACATATCGGTGTATGCGGCATTGAATGCATCACGTACCGTACTGTTGGCCGCCAACGAAGCCGTGATCGACTCCAACATATCGCGGAACTGTTTACGCAGCACATCACGGCGTTTTTCGGCCAACTTACGGCTGCGCACCGGCAGAAATACCCGGCCTGCAATCAGACCCACCACCACAAAGGCCGCTGCATTGCTGATATAGGTCAGCAGGGTGGGCGCGCCGTCCTCCTGGAACAGGCCGCCGTAGAAGAACTGGCTCACCACACCACCGATCAAAAATGCTAGAATAAAATACAATACCTGCTCGCCCTGTGTCATCTCATAGTTATGGTAATCCAGAACTTGTTCGTTCAGGGGATTGGTCATCCACTGGGAGACCGGTTCCTTTTTAGGTTTTGCAGGCCGCTTTGTCTTCGGCTTTGCCGCGTTCTTTTCCTTTTTCATCTGATTGTTCCTCTCTGTTGCATCCCCATTCTCCGCTTATTTCCGCACCGGAGCGGGGATATCTTCCAGTAAAAACCCCGCACGAGTCCATTTATCGGTCTGGATCATGGGATTTTCTGTACGCACCAACGCACCCGAAACATGCTGCAATGTAGAATGTTCATCCTCCCGGAACTCAAACAGCGGATTCAGACGGATGTCACCGTTTTCGTCCAGATGCGGTAAGATCTCGCTGACCATCATTGTCTTACGGCTGTGGTCGCGCAGACGGGACAGATGGATCATGATGTCCACTGCACTGGAGATCTGCTGACGGATAGCTTTCAGCGGCAGTGCCGCCTCGCCCTGCAAAACCATGGTTTCCAGACGGCTGAGCATATCCTCTGCGGAGTTAGCATGTCCGGTGGAAAGGCTTCCGTCGTGGCCAGTGTTCATGGCCTGCAGCATATCCAATGCTTCCGCACCGCGCACCTCGCCAACGATGATGCGGTCCGGACGCATACGCAGGCTGGAGCGGATCAGACTTTGAATATCGATTTTTTTACTCTCTCCCGAAGATGCCGTTGCATTGCGGGTCTCCAGCCGCACGATATTCGGGATCTGGGTGATCTGCAGCTCAGCAGAATCCTCGATGGTAATGATTCGCTCATCATGCGGGATATAATTGGAAAGCGCATTTAAAAAGGTGGTCTTACCGCTACCGGTACCTCCCGCAATGAAAATGTTGTACCGTGCCGCCACAAGCTTTTTTAGGAAGTTTGCCACTTCCGGCGTAATAGAACCGTATTCCAGCAGCTTGCTCATGGTCATAGGCTGCTTGGAAAATTTACGGATGGTAACAGTAGAGCCGCTCAATGCAATGGGTGAAAGCACCACATTCACACGGCTGCCGTCTTCCAGACGAGTATCCACGATGGGATTTGCTTCCGACACTTCACGGTGCGCCTTGCCCACGATCAAGTCGATAACCCTGCGCAGCTCCTGCTCATCCTTGAAGTGCTTGTCCACCCGTGTCAGACGGCCGCTGCGCTCCACAAAGATGTTGTCGGGACCATTGATCATCACTTCTGTCACATTTTCATCTGCAAGAATGGAATCCAGCAGGCCGCCCAGACCACGGTACATTTTATAAATGCCGTTGACGGTGTCCATCTTCTGGATTGGGAGCAGGTATCCACCCCTTCCTTCCCGTTCCACCAGAGCCGTGATTGCCTTCAGCAGTTCCTCGTCGTTCATCCGGGTAGGCTGCAGCTCCCGGTTGATGGCGTCCAGAACTCTGCTTCGGAGTGCCTTTAATTCCTCTGTCGTCATCTGCCATTCCCCCACACTGTCAGTTGTTCAGCTGTGAATAGACACTGCTGACCCGTAACTCCTGAACGATGCGTTTTTTCTCCGCATTCTGATAGCGCGGGATCGTACCAAGTTCACAGGCATACTTGGGCAGTTCCATCTTCTGACCAGCCGAGCCGAACTTGTTGTAGACGACTCCCACGCTGCCTTCAATCAGCTTTTCATCCATGCTGTCGATTGCTTCCAACGAGTTCAACAACTTCTTTGTTTTTTCGTTACCTGCCGAGGTGCTGTCGCTCACTACTACCACCCAGTCCGCAAGGCGGATGCCCCGCAGCAACGTTGAGGAAAGGTAGCTGTCTGCACACACCACACACCTCTCGCACAAGCCTCCGACCGCGTGCAGCAAAGCCTGCATATCATCAGGGCCAAAGTTCATTGCGCTCACCGGCAGGTCAAAGGGTGCAAAAGAATATACACCAGTTTCATCGTCCTTGCGGAGCATGCTTTGCAGCTTCATCTGCAGCTGCCCCTGATCGGTGCCGCCCAGCTGCTGCCACATACCGATTTCATACATCACATCGGTCAGCGAACTGCCGCTTACCCGGAATTGTCCGTTTTCTTCTTTCTGTTTCAGGCTGAAATAAATAGTGTTCCGCCCCTGTGCAGCCAGTGCAGCAGCGCAGCCCATTGCTACTGTGCTACAGCCCGCACCACCCGCACCGCCAAGGAACAGGAAGATTTTTCCATTTTCCTGCAGCGCATAGCTTGAGGAACCTTTGCCGCGTTTGGAGGCAAGTCCTTGAATAGTAAGAAAGATGTCGCTGGCCTTCTGGTAACGGCATATCACAGGGCAGCCATCGCGCATCTGCTCGTGCTTATCCTCGCTCCAGAACGCAAGCTCCATACTGCGTGCGTACTCTTCTGGCGACTGTAGCAGTTCTTCTTCCGCAATCAACACGTCTATTCGCCCGCCGCGTCCTATCTGTCGGCGCAGCATCTGTTCTTCCGTAAAAAGATAAATTTCAAACTGTACCGCTTCATTGGAATGTACATTTTGATAATTGGCAAGTCTTGAAATATAATCATCACTTTTGTCAAGCAGACCGACTCGAACAATCATATGTCACCCTCACTTTTTTGTTCAGCACCCCATTATGACTTAAAAGCCACATATATCGCAGAGTACCCTACTCTACGACAATATTTTCTCTTAAATTTTACTGCCAATTCAGCTATCGGTCAAGGGAAATCAGTCCAAAAGCCAAGAAATTTCGGAAATAATGTTTGGAACAATCGACAGTTTTGCCAAAAACATTACAATTTGATTGTATACTCCGTCAAATAGACCGTCAAACGAAAGGGATTAACACATGGCAAGAAAAGGATTGAACATCTATAAACGAAAGGATGGCCGATGGGAAGCTCGATACATAAAATCACGAAATACGCAAGGGAAACCGCGATACGGATATCTGTATGCGACTTCTTACCATAAAGTTCGGAACAATTTACAGAAAGTTATTCAAGCCCTGAATGCTACTGATAATGAAAAAGTCCCTGCTACAAATTATAAATTCATGGGCTTTTCTGCTATATGGCTTGAAAATTCATCGACCAGTTTGAAGGAATCAACGTATATTCGCTACCGCACTTTACTAAATTGCTATCTTATGCCATCATTCCAGCAATTAGAGATATCAGAGATTACAAGTGAGCGAGTCTGTACCTTTTGTAAGGAGCTGGAAAAGCATGGAAAAAAAGATGGAACAGGACTGTCCCCTAAAACAATTTCAGATATTCTTTCTGTTTTGAGGAGAATTCTGCATTATGCACAGGATCAAAATATTTCTATCGATGTGACTGCTTTCAACATAAGGGTCAAACAGACTCCAAAGGTAATGGGAATCTTAAGTCTGTCCGAGCAGACAACCTTGCAGGAATATCTAGTGAACCAGCTTGACTCTCTTAATCTTGGAATTCTCATCTGTCTATACACAGGAATCCGAGTTGGTGAGTTATGTGCGCTGACATGGGAGAAAATCTCTTTTTCTGATAAGACAATCTGCATCTGTCAAACGATGCAGCGTATACAAAAGCGTACTTCAGAAAACAAAAAGACACATATCATAATCGCTGCGCCTAAAAGTAGCTCAGCAAACCGTGTGATTCCCATTCCGAACACTTTGTTAAAGATTTTGAGTCAATATCCAATGGAGAAAACTGGATATTTTTTAAGCGGGTCGTTATCAGAAGTAGTCGAGCCTCGTCGCATCCAGTACCGTTTTCATAAAATTCTTAAGGAATGTGGCATAGATAGGAAGAATTTTCATGTTTTACGTCATACATTTGCTACTCGTTGCGTTGAGGCTAATATCGACATTAAAACACTAAGTGAAATTTTAGGACATTCATCTGTTAGCATTACAATGAATCGATATGTTCATCCCTCATTGAGTCTAAAGCGAGATAGTATGGAGAAGCTTGCTGATTTCATCGCCGTCAAATAATCCGTCAATTTCAAAAAGTCAGCACATAATCGTATTTTTGCAAAACAATTCGCAGAGTAGGGTACTCTGCGATATGAAAAGCACAGCCATGAGCACCACGAACGCTCATGGCTGTTTTTCTTACTCATCTGAAATCTGTGGAATTTCGTTTAGCAATCGCTCAAGAACATCTTGCAAAATCACAGCTGCTTGTGGCAATTCTCCATCTGCATTAGCTAAAGAAGTTATTTCATGGCGAGCATATTCCTGAAAATAAGGAGAGAGCCTTCCTAGACTGGCATCTACTATGCAATCTAAAATCTCTCTATAACTAACTTCACTTAAATCAATCATTTTCTGCTCCATTTTATTGAAAGTCTCTTAACTTACGTTCTCAATGGTTATCGGCCTTGTGTCCAGTCTATCACAAGCGATTGATTATATCAATCAAAAATTGTAGATTTAACCGCTCATTTTTGACTGTCCTCTAGACTACAATAGAGTAAAGAAGGATGGTGGTTGCTCATGTACGAAGAACAGTTTTCCAAGCGGCTCGCTGAACTGCGCACGAAAAAGGGAGTATCTGCGAGAGACATGAGTCTTTCCATTGGGCAAAATCCCGGATATATTCGTGCAATCGAATGTGGAACTACCTTTCCTACCATGTCGAACTTCTTTTATATATGTGAGTACCTCAACGTAACTCCACAGGAATTTTTCAATTTCAGTGAGGAACCTTCCAATGGAATGAATGCTCTTACCGATCAACTCCAGCAATTCGATTCCGAGCAGATAAATGCACTTGCTGCATTTATCAAAACCATCGTAAAAAAGTAATTTCATTCAGCTCTTGCGGTTGCATGATAAAATACAGCACAGCATTTGACTTCACCGTATAGAGCGGATGAAGCTAAAATGCTGTGCTTTTTTGTTGGAGGCATTATCATGTTGCAGTCTACATCGGAATACGAAGAACGCAGTTTTGATGATATTCAGCGTGCGCTTGACATTGAACACACTGTGAAGGCTTTGGAAGCTCAACTATGCTATGACCAACATTCGCCAGAAGAAGTTGCCCGACAGATTCTAAAGGCAGCGTGCAAATTCTACGATGCCGATTGGTGTGGTCTTATCCAAGTTGATTTGGACTTGAAAATCTGGACACCGTTCTGGTGGTATAATGATAGTTCTGAAGATAAAACAGCCATCTTGACGGAGGAGTTTGAATCTGCTGAATTTCTTGACCGATGGGTACAGGCCGTGCGCCATGGGAAACCGATGATCGTTCCTGATGCAGAAGAAGTAAAAAACACCTATCCTGCGGAGTATAATCTCTATCAGCGTCTGGGAATCCGATCTGTCCTTGGTGCTTCTCTGGAGCCACGCCCTGTCGCTCTACTTGCGGTACGCAATCCCAAGCGGTACATTTCCGAAACGAGTATTCTGCGGCTGTTGGCGTATGTTCTTCTCGTTGCTTACAAAGACAAAAAGATGAATGACGGTCTGAACATGGCTTTCGCTCCAGAAAACATCGAGAGCAGCCATGATGTTTTTGTCAGTCTCTTTGGCGAACTGAAGATTTACACCTCCCACGGCATCCTGCGAGAAGCCGATCTGAAATCCCCAAAAATCAGCCGCTTGCTAACCTATCTTTTGATTTCAGGTAAGAAAGCGCACTCATCGCTGGAAATTGCGCAAGCTCTTTGGCCTGATGATTCAACGAATCCTGCTAAGAATATGAGAAATCTGATTTATCGCCTCCGGCAAACATTTGGTCTTATTTCAGAAAAAGAACTTATTGTATCTACAGCTTCCGGTTATCAATTTAACCCCGATCTTCATATCATGACAGACTATCAGCAATTTGACGATCTTATCCAGTTGGCCTCGAAAGCATCTTCCGTTATCAACCGGGTAGAACTGTTAAAAAATGCAATCGACCTCTATTGTGGAAAAATTCTTTCTTCTGCTGACGGGGAGCATTGGCTTATTCAGTTTGCGGCAAAGTATCATATTGCTTATGTTGGCGCCGTGAATGAACTCCTGAAGCAACTGAATGCGCTGCATTCTTATGATTTGCTGAATCAGTATGCTGCAAGGTCTCTGGCAATCGTCCCTGAAAACTCCAGAGGATACTACTGGCTGATTCACTCCCTTAAAGTTCAAGGAATGGATGAATTGGCCTCAAACGAGTATCAATTAGCAAAGCAGCACCTCACCACCGAAGAATATAAAGAATTGTGTACTTCATTAGGTGATAGCTGCGAATAATTCTCATAAGACCTTCATGAGATGTTCAAGAGACTTTCATGTGACATAAAATTTTTCAGGAGATTCCCTAAATAGGATAAAAATGGCCCTATGTGACTTTTGTGAGATGTTCATAAGACTTTCGTAAGACCCTCGTGTGATATGCTTATACGGCACGAATCGCTGCCTTGTAAGCTACCACACGAGGTTTTTCTTTTTTGGCAATTTTCCAAGGCTTTCGATTCGTCCGAATAAAAACATATCGAAAGCCTGAGATGCATTAAAGGCCGAGGATACTTATACTGCTTTCCATTTTCGGATGGAAAGGTATCGGTAACCTTTTCTTTTAATGCGTCTTTTTTTCGCTGAGAAAAGCCCGTAAACTGTCCCACAGTGAAGTGTCCTCAACCTCCGCATCCGGCGGAAAGGACACTCATTATGTTCACCTTGAAGGAATTTGGCAATCGAATCAGTATGCTCCGTAAATTACAGAATCTTACGCAGGACGAACTAGCCGAACGGATTCATGTCAGCAAAGACCATATCAGCCGCATTGAGCGTGGTATCCGTGCTTGTTCGTTGGAATCTCTTATTGATCTAGCACAAGAGCTGCACACCAGTACAGATTATCTTCTGACAGGAACCGGCCCCGCCAATGACTTTGCAAAGGAGCAGCTTTTGTCGGCAATCGAAGTACTATCTTCCGTAAGTAAGCTGATATAAAAATTGGTGCTTATTCCCATATCGTCCAGCCTATCGTAGGGTTCACAACGATAAAGACCTCCCGGAATCAACCTATTGTAAGGTCAGATTCCGGAAGGTCTTGTGGTTTAAGGATACTATAAGCCTTGCACTGTCAATGCGAGTGTGCCGTCAAACAGCTTGGCACACTCTGATTTTGTTGATTTCCTCGGCAAGGCTGATCTTCAGATTTCGGATATCAATATCATTCTGCATATCCAAAAAATACCGATCTGATACGCCAAAATACTTTGCCAGTCTGAGAGACGTATCAGCAGTTATTTTTCTGCGGTCATGCAGGATATCCTGAATTCTGGATACAGGAACGTGGATTTCCTGAGCCAGCTTATATGCCGAGATATCCATTGGTTCCATAAATTCTTCCTGTAAGATTTCTCCGATTGTAGGAGTATCAATATAGCCTGTCATTGAAATTCTCCTCTCCTTGCATATTATGCGCAGTCTGCACTAATGATAATCGACAATTTCGACATTGAAAAAACTGTTTCCATCTACATTGAAGCAGACCCTATACTGACCATTGATTCGTATGCTGTATTGTCCCGCCCGATCACCTTTCAATAATTCCAGCTGATTTGCTGGCGGAACACGCAGATCCTCCAAACATCCTGCATTATCAATCATAATCAATTTTCGCAATGCAATTTTTTGAATCGACTGGGGTAACTTCTTTGAAAAAAGCTGATTATAAACTTTTTCCGTTTCCTTGTCTGCAAAGCTCTTTATCATGATTTCATTATACCCGTTTCTCATGTATATGTCAAGCGGGTATAATTTTCTGTTCAAAATTGGAAAATCATTCCAAAAGTAGACCTATCAGGCTTACCAAGTAGATCTACGAGGCCCACGCATTTCACAATTTGAGCCGTTATACTATAAGCAAGCCAGGCAACATCTGGTAGCGGCCCTTGAAAACTAAACACGCATTCTTCAGTCACGTTCCTGTGATGATGAGCCACATCCGTAACAAATGCGATGATCTCCCACTGAGGGAATGAGCGGTAGGTTGACGGTAAATGGATGACAGCTTCTCCATAGCTAAGAGCCATCACAGAATAATGATACTTCTGCTTTCGGGCAGCTCGGTGTGAACCACGGAGAGGTGAGAACCCTATGGATTCGGTACGCTGCCGGACGGCTGAAAGATTTCCCACACGAAAACTGAGTTTTCGTTTTCCGGGGGTGTCGGGGACAAGTACGGAAAAGTCTATAACTATAAATCACAGCATTTATGCTGTTTGAGATAGTAGGGTGGGCTGTGCGAGCAGCCCACTGTTACATATACGGATAGAGAGGAGAAATCTAAATTGGCAACACGAGGCAAAAAAGAGAAAGAGTATCCGCCTATGCCCGCAAACTGGATGTACAAGCGCGGGGATGTCTACATGATGGATCTGAATCCTTACAGCGGTTCCGAGCAAGGTGGCGTCCGACCTGCCATTGTTGTCCAGAACGATGACGGTAATTTTTATTCCAATGTTCTTCTGGTCGTTCCGCTGACAACACAGATCAAAAAACGAAATATGCCGACTCACTTTATTCTGCATAATCATTTTTTGAGTGCGCCATCTATGGCAATCTGCGAAAGCCCACGGCCAGCAGATAAATCCAGAGTATTAAGCTACCTTGGGCACCTGTCCAAATATGAAATGCGGCAGGTGTCCGTGTGTCTGCAATATAGCTTTGGCTTTATCGGTTATAAAACATTCCGAAATTATCTCTCTGCTCCTCCGCAGGAAGATGTAATCGCTGCTGCAAAAGAACTTCTCTCCCAGCAGTTTCAAAATCTTCGGGTGCTGAACAGTCAGCCCCCTGCTCTCGCCAAGCACACAAAAGGCGATCTACATAGCATTGAGCAAATATCGGAAGAGATGCTTTCCACATCAGCAGAATCTTCTGTTGAATTCATGGTCGCAGAACTGGACGATGCGCTCCAATCGCTTATGTTCCGCTGGAATATCTGCTATGAGCGGTATTCCAGCTGCCGCCTATCCGATAACGAAAAGAAGAAAATCGGTTCAATTATCCAATCCGGAATTGATTTTCTGCAAAAGAAAAAGGAGGTTCCTTTATGAATGCAGTTGTAAAACCGTACCACGAAATGTGCCTGAACAGCAGTGAGTTAATCGTTCCGCGCGATACTTACCAGCGTGCTCTCCACCCTGCCCGCGTTGCTCGTATTGCCAGAGAATTTGACGAGCGTGTTGCCAATGAACCGAAGATCAGCTTCCGGGATGGTCACTATTATGTGATGGATGGGCAAAACACCATCGCCGCCCGGAAGTTCCTGAACGGCGGCGAGGATTTGCAGATTCGCTGCAAAGTTTATTTTGGCATGACCGAGCGGGAAGAAGCCCTCCTGTTTGCGCAGCAGACAGGCATTTCCGAGCGGCTGAGTGCTGGGCAGAAACTCCGCGCCCTGATCTTTGCAGGAGAGCCTGCCGCCATTGCTTTTCAGCAGGCCACCGAACTGGCTGGTGTCCATCTTTCCTTTGAAGAAGGTCGTGGCAAACGGCGGATCAGCTGCATTGCAACCGCCTACCATGAGTTCATCCGGCTGGGGCCGGAACTGTATATCGAAGCACTCGATGTTTTGCTGAACGCTTGGAACGGCGAACCTGACTCCATGAGTTCCGCAAACCTGCTCGGCATCTGCCGCTTTGTAGAACTGTATCACTCCGAATATAACAAAGGCCGCTTGATTGCCAAACTGCGGCAGGTCGATGCATTCACGATTTTTCGCCTTGCTCGAACCGCAGGCGTAAGCCTTCCCGGCAAGACGAAGTACCTTCAGCAGGTCTATACTATTTATAATGGTGGAAGCCGCCGGGCCGCACTGCCGCTCAAGTTTTAACTCAATGTATAATCAAAGAGGTTTTATCCGATGAATAATTGTGAAGAAAAAATGCCTACTGCATCTTCCACCCTCACGCCCGTAGTACAGGATATCCGCTGTTACACGATTGAAGATCTGATGGCAATGCTGATTTTAAGCCGCCCCACCGTCTGTCGTCTGCTGAAGCAGAATGAATTCCGCTGGTTCAAAGTCGGTGGTGCCTATCGTATCTCCAAAACCAGCTTCGATGCGTGGCTGAACGATGGCATTATCGAACCCAATCCTGCTGTTTGACATCCTCAACATTTCAAGCGAAATCTGCTATTCTTTAGCCGGGACGAGAAATCCCGGCTAAGTTTTTACATAGATGGAGGTGTCCTTCATGGATGATGTGCAGAATATTTCGGCTCCCTTATACGGAAAAGCCGAACCTGCCACCGCTAAAACAACCATGTCGGTTCGTGAGATGCAGCATCTTCTCGGTCTCGGCAAAACGGATAGTTATTGGCTGCTTCATAAGAATTTCTTTGAAGTCATTCTGATAAACGAAAAAATGCGTATCGTTATTTCCAGTTTTGAAAAATGGTACGCCAATCAGGTCAAATACCATAAGGTCAATGGTCCTCCACCGGGCGAGGAACTTTGCAAGCGGTCATATTCTATTTTGGAAGTTGCTGAAATATTAAAGGTAAACTCTGACACTGTCTATACACTCATCCGTCAGGGAAAGTTGAAAGCAGAAACGGTAGACTTCTGGATGCGGATTCCGAAAGAGGAATTTGAGCGTTGGTATCGGTCACAAAACCGCCACCGCACTGCGGCTGATCGAGAGCGTGACCGGGAGATTGAAGCACAAACCATCTCCATCCCAGAAATGGCAAAACTGCTCGGTATTCCAAGAGAAAAGGTCTACTGGATTCTCGACTGTAAAAAATACCGAGACTGTTTCGTTATTGAGCGCGTGGCCGACAGGCGGCGCATTACCAAAACAAGTTTTGAAATATGGCTCAACAGCCAATCTACATATCGACTCCAAGAACCGGTCATGGAAGCGCATGAAGAACCACCGCTGGAACTGAAATGCCCTAAAAGCGAAAAGTATTATAGTTTTCAGGAGATTCAGGATTTCTATGGTGTCAGCCGCACCACGCTTGTAACATGGATTCGTGAGGAAGGAATCCCCACAATTGATGTAGGGCGGGCAAAACGCGTCCGAAAAGATGTATTCGATGATGTTCTGAAATCCAAACGTAAAGTGGAAGGAGATACATAATGGCCAGCATTATCAAGCGCAACAATAATTTCTGTGTTGTCTATTCCTATAAGGATGCAAATGGCACCCCCAAGCAGAAGTGGGAAACCTTCACCGATCTTTCGGATGCCAAAAATCGCAAGAAAGAGGTCGAATACAAGGAATCAGTTGGAACCTTTGTAGTTCCGCAGTGCAAAACCCTTAACGACCTGCTTCCTGAATATGTTGCCCTCTATGGAAAAAGCAAATGGGCACTTTCAACCTATCAGGCAAACACTGCACTGATTGCCAATTACATAACTCCGCTCATCGGCTCGATGAAGTTGCAGGATATCACCACCCGCGTGATCGAGGGGTATTATCAGCGGTTGCTCAAATATGAGGCTGCTGACCCTATGTGTGGGAAGCGGAAGCACCAGTTTGTTTCCCCCAGTACAGTCCGTTCGGTTCATAAGATTCTGCGGAGTACCTTTGAGCAGGCTGTAAAATGGGAACTCATGGAAAAGAATCCCTGCATTTACGCTACCCTGCCCAAGTACACTTCCAAGAAACGTGATATCTGGACAGCCGAAACGCTGTTCCGTGCTTTGAAAGTTTGTGATGATCCGAAGCTGCGGCTGTGCATCAACCTCTCGTTCTCTTGCTCCCTGCGTTTGGGCGAGCTGCTCGGTCTGACTTGGGATTGTGTGGATATCTCCCCCGAAAGCATTGATGCGGGACGCGCATCCATTTACATAAACAAAGAACTTCAGCGTGTGGATGTTGCTTCACTGAACGCCTTGGAAAACAAAAATGTCATCACTCGTTTTCCCTCACTGAGTTCCCGCTGTACCACGGTTCAGGTTCTGAAAAGCCCTAAAACGGATAGCAGTATCCGAACCATCTTCCTGCCCAAAACGGTTGCTGAAATGCTCGTTGAATTCAAAGCAGAGCAGGATATGACAAAGGAAGCACTGGGTGCAGAATATACCGACTACAATCTTGTGGTTGCCGGCCCATTGGGAATGCCAACCGAGCAGTCTACCATCAACGGTGCATTGAAGCGGTTGATTGAGAAAAACAATCTCCCCAAAGTGGTCTTTCATAGCTTCCGACACTCCAGTATTACATACAAACTCAAACTGAACGGCGGTGATATCAAAGCTGTTCAGGGTGACTCCGGCCATGCACAGGCTTCGATGGTCACAGAGCAGTATGCACATATCTTGGATGATGATCGGCGTCTGAATGCACAGCGTTTTGATGATTTCTTCTACCGGCATCAGGGCGCAGAGCCTGAAATGCCCCATCAAACAGCGCAGCCCATCCCTGAAAACAGCGCGGTTGATGCAGATGCGGCAGCAGCACTTACCAAATTGCTGGCCAACCCCTCTATGGCCGAACTCATCAAAAATCTTGCAAAGAACTTATAAGCCCCTATACATAAACAGCGACAGCTTTCCGATTGGGAAAACTGCCGCTGTTTGTTTTTAAGAATATCTTGGCTGAATTAAGATCAGGCGGGTCTCTTTGTATCCAGTGCCTTTACTTCTTCAACAGGAAGCTGAACCGACCGAGCAATTTCTTCATAGGTCATTTTTCCAACTTCTAGCAAAGATTTTGCAATTTCAATCGACTGCTCATGCTTTGTCTCTTCTCTCACTTCTTCAAATGCTCTGCACATCGTTGCCACTCCCTTACTTAAAGTAAGAATACCATAAGCCCCTTCCTTTTACAAGACAATGCGCATTTCCATTCGCACTGTTACATAGACCAGAGTTTTCTCGCAGAAAGCTCTGATCTTTTTCTATTGAAAACATTTGTCCATCACACCAGCTACGGCTGTATGGTCTGGTTCACGAATGCTATACAAGCAAATATCCGTAGGGAAACGTACACCTCCCAGCTAATGAAAGGTGAGCGTTGTACAATAGAGCGGCCACTTTTCGTTAGCTCAGCTAATTTCCAGCTAATAAACATCTGTTTACACAGAATAAAAAAGGTTCGATTCTATTTGCATACATTGACATCCCAACAAAAAATTCATTGATATAGAGTAGAATATATTACCCTATTTTGCAATGGGTTTACAGATGCACGGTCTACTCCTAAGGGGAAGGCCGCAGGTTCGACTCCTGTCTGGGACATGTTGCAAAAACGCGAAGGACTTTTCTTTTAACGGGAAAGTTCTCCGCGTTTTATTTTATCCTCCCTGCGCAGTTTTCCACTTTTGACCCCTGTACAGTTCAAAACCATAGTCATCCGGACACGACAAAGGCGGCTTCGATCTCTCGAAGCCGCCTTATCAACTGTGGAAGTGGAAACTCATTGGGTGAACTCAGTTTTCCAGCCAACCGTAATCAAATTCTGTAAAGTCGTGGATGTAGTGGTCTGCTCCCAGTGCCAGCAGCTCGGACCCGTCTGCCGTCTCTCCGACGCCCACGATCCGGCCTGCGCCGTTTCGTTTTGCCAGAGCGATGGCGGTGACGCTGTCCTCGATGACCAAGCACTCAGAGAACGGAACACCCAGCCTCCGCGCAGCTTCCAGATGCATCTCGCCTTTGTCGGCATAGCTTCCGTCGTCGTACACGACGTCCTGTTGTTTCAGCCAGTGACCGATCGGAAACGAGTCAAAGTAGAAATCAACATTTGCTTTTATGGAAGCACTCGCCAGCGCGAACGGGATGCCGCGCTTCTGTAAGCCTTGCAGCAGCTCTTCAGCACCTGCTACGAGGTGTAAACTGGCAGGATCGTTCCTGCATGCCTCCCGGTACAGCGCCTCTTTCTTTTCTGAATACTGCTGGCGCTCCCCAGGGGTGAGCCACGGGGCCATGTTCTTCAGAATGACATCATTGCAGGGACCGCAAATCTTCGTCGATGCAAGAGGGCTTTTATCTTCGGGATGCAGTTCATGATAGATCTTTGACCACGCCTCCATGTGGAAGCGGGTATCAAAGAACATCGTCCCATTAAAATCAAGAAGTACCGCGTGCATTGTGATTCCGGCTTATGTCTTAAGCAAAGATGCCGAAGAATGCGCCGACCAGACCGATGACCAGCAGCAGAGCGATGCAGGTAACGGGCTTCCAGTTCTTCTTCTTCATCAGGAAGAACAGGCCGAGGGTCAGAGCCAGAGGGATCAGCTTGGGCAGGACGCCATCCAGAATGCTCTGGATAACGATGGGGCTGTCGCCGTTCTCGATGACGGTAGCAACGGTGGTGCCGCCGTAGTTGGAAGTCAGAGCACCGACGATGAAGACGCCCAGCATGGAAGCTGCACGGGTGAACTCCTTAGCGTTGGCAGTCAGGATGTCGATCGCCTTGGTGCCCAGGTTGTAAGACCAGTACATCAGGAAGAAGCGGCATGCGAACTGCACGATGTTAAAGATCAGCAGGAACAGGATGGGGCCAGCCAGCGAACCGTTGATGGCCATGTTCGAGGTGATACCTGCGGTGATGGGAACCAGAGTGAACCAGAAGATTGCGTCGCCGATGCCGCCCAGAGGGCCCATAGCGGCAACACGCACGGCACGAATGGTTTCGATGTCAGCCTTCTGCTGCTCCAGAGAGAGGATGATGCCCATGACGAAGGTGACCAGGAACGGGTGAGTGTTGAAGAACTCCAGGTTGTGCTCCATGGAGAGCTCCAGGTCTTCCTTGTTATCGCTGTGGATCTTCTCCAGACCGGGCAGGATGCAGTACAGCCAGCCGGCAGCCTGCATACGCTCGTAGTTGAAAGATGCCTGCAGGTTCAGGGAACGAAGCACCATCTTGTTCAGCGTAGCCTTATCCAAAGGCTGCGCGGGAGTCAGATTGTTGTAATGAGTTGCATTAGATGCCATCTTCGTCGTCGCCTCCATTCGCAGCAAAACCAGAACCAGCAGCCTGCTTGATAGCAACGCGAGTCTGGTAGTCATACAGAGCGATCGCAATACCAACGAATGCGATCAGCAGCAGAGCAGAACCGGACAGCTCGGGGATGTAGCCGATGATGGTTGCCAGAGCAAAACCAGCAAAGTAGATGCCCCAGAACTCGTTGGAGAGCATGATGCGCAGCAGGGTAGCGAAACCGACGAAGCGCATCATACCACCGGCAGCGCCCAGACCAGCCATGATCCATGCGTACTTGGCAGCCAGGTTGCTCAGGGTAGTACCCATTGCAGAGCCGCCCAGCATACCGAGGGTGCAGACGATGGCGAACAGCAGACCCAGCAGAGCCATTGCCATGTAGTTCAGACGGACAATGCCCTTAGTGTCGCCCTTTGCTGCCAGCTGGTCAGCCTTGGACATCATGGGGGACATGAGGGTGAACAGGAAGGTGACCATGTACTGGCCGATCAGAGCAAAGGGAACTGCCAGACCGACAGCAGCGGTGGTATCCAGATGAGAAGAGATCGCAAACACGGTAGCCATGACGCCGCCGATGACTGCGTTTGGCGGCTGAGCGCCGCCAACAGGCATGTTGCCGATGGTCATCAGCTGGTAAGTACCGCCGACGATCAGACCGGTGGGAAGGTCGCCCAGGATCGCACCGATGACAGCACCGGAAACGATAGGCTGGTACAGGGATTCCAGGAAATCAAACTGGTCGATGGCGACGATGAACACCCACACAAAGACCAGAATGATCTGAAGTGCACTAAAGCCCATAATAAATACTCCTTTTCAAGTATTTTCGAAAGCACCCGGAAAGCTTACTTGAACAGCTTTTCGATGTTTTCAGCGTGTTCGGTAGGAACGCGGCGGATCTCCAGTTCCACACCAAGCTCCTGCAGCCGCTTGAACGCAGCCACATCGGCGTCGTCAACTGCGACAGAACCTGCCACCTGGCGCTTGCCTTCTGCCATGTGCATGTTACCGATGTTGACTTTCTTGATGGGAACGCCACCCTCCACCAGCTTCACGACATCCTGCGGGTTCTCGCAGACGATGAAGATCAGCTGCTTGGCGCTGGCCTTGTGGATGGTGTCGATCGTCTTCTGGATGGTCCAGTAACGCATTGCAGCGTAGGCAGGAGCGGCCATATTCATCAGACCCTGACGCAGGCTGTTGCCAGCCACCTCGTCGTTGGCCACCAGAATAAGGTTTGCACCAATGGCGCCACACCACTGCGTTGCGACCTGACCGTGAACAAGACGGTTGTCGATCCGCGTAAGAACAATGTTCGGCATTCTCAAATTCCTCCTTGAGTTTTTTGTCTGAGTTTCCAATTCAGAGTAACTACATTATAGGCTATATTTGAACAAATGTCTTTATATTTTTTAACAAATTGTTTCGAAAAAACGGTTAAATTCGGTGAGTCTCATTACAATCTACCAAAAAAGTATAAATAAGACTAGTCAAAACGCCCAAAAAATGATATACTTTTTCAATAAGGAGGGATTTGAATGCAACGCGAAACTTCCAACGACAGTTTTCTGGACTACGGCTCGGTCTACCACCAGCCCATCGACCGCGAGCACCCGGAACTCATCCACCAGACGATGGTTGCCATCACCCGCCGCTATGTCTCCCAGTTCTACTGCTTCAACTGCGATACCTATTTACAGGTAAAGAGCGGCATTGGCGTTCTGCTGGTCTCCCACACGGCGGAGGCTGCCGATGTGCAGGAGTTTGCGATGAATAGGCTCATCCACATCAGGCCAAATATCTACTTTGCCGTCGTCTCCACGACCCAGAAGCTCGAGTACGACCTTTACGCCGAGAGCAGCTACTTGCTGCATATCACAGACTTTCCTTCCCAGTACGAATTTCTGGCCGTCCTGCCCCGCATCGAGATACAGAAAATTCTGGGCTACTACTACCGCATCCGCACTGAGAACTACTGTTTCAAGGGCGAGCTGCATGATTTCTTTGAGCTGACCTACGTGGACACCGGCGAGCTGGAGACCGAAGTGGACGGCACGCTCTACCACTTAAAAGAAAAAGACCTGATGATATACGGCCCGGGCCAGTTCCACACCCAGTACACCGACGAAGAGCACAGGGCCTCCTATATGACCATCCTCTTCGATATGCGCAACCTGACTCCCGTGGAGCGTGAGGTCTGGTATGACGCCCTCATCAACCGGGTGTTCCACTACGACCAGAAGATCAACACCTTATTAAAAACCTTCGTCCGGGAGAGCACCACCGGCATCCCCTATATGAACAGCCTGATGCTCTGCCTGCTGACCGAGACCATTATCCGGCTGCTCCAAGGCACCTACGCCTCCCCCATGGCCTCCGCCAGCAGCACGGCCCACCAGAGCGCCATGGACGAGCTGTTCGACCGCATCATCGCCTATATCGACGACAACATCTACGACCCCCTCACCATCCCGGAGATCTGCGAGCATTTCTCGCTGTCCCGGTCCGCTCTGCAGCTGCTGTTCAAGAACTCGGTGGATCAGTCGCCCAAAAAGTATATCAACGACAAGAAGCTGGAGCGCAGCTGTCAGATGCTCCTCGAGAACCGCTATACCATCAGCGAAATTTCGCTGCGTCTGGGCTACAGCTCCATCCATTATTTCTCCAAGTCCTTCAACATGAAGTACCACATGTCCCCCAGCGAATTCGTCAAGCAGAACTGTCAGAGCAGCGTCTGATACCCATTATATATAAGGAGGGGCGTTCCTATGAACATCGGCATCCTCGGCACTGGCTCCATCGCCCGCACGATGGCAGCAGAGTTTGCAAAGGTCCCTGCGTTCCGCTGTGAGGCGGTCTGCTCCCGGCAGCAGGCCACCGGCGAGGCGCTGGCACAGCAGTTCGGCATCCCGAAGGTCTACACCGACTATGACGCCATGCTGGCCGACCCGGACATTGAGCTGGTCTATATCGCCACCCCCAACAGCCTGCACTATGCACAGACCAAGGCGGCGCTTCTGGCCGGAAAGAACGTCCTCTGCGAGAAGCCCTTCGTCCCTACCGTGGCGGAGGCTGACGAACTCATCGCGCTGGCGAAAGAGAAGCATCTCTTCCTCTTCGAGGCCATCACCACGGCCCACCACCCCAACTATGCACTTGTAAAGCAGTACCTCGACGACATCGGTTCTCTCCGCATCGTCTCCTGCACCTTCTGCCAGTATTCCAGCCGGTACGATGCCCTGCTCTCCGGGCAGGTGCCGCCGGTGTTCGACCCGGCCTGCTGCGGCGGCGCGCTGATGGACCTGAACCTCTACAATGTACATTTCGTGGTGGGGCTGTTCGGCGATCCCATGCTGGTGAACTACCATCCGAACCTCTACCGAAACGGCATCGACACCAGCGGCATCCTCCTGCTGGAATACCCCGACTTCATCTGCCAGTGTACCGGCGCAAAGGACTGCGCCGCGCCGGGCAGCGTCCAGCTCATCGGCGACGCGGGCCGCATCCTCATCGAGCCGGGCAGCAGCAACTGCCAGAAGCTCCGTCTCGTTCGTCCCGGACAGGAAGATCTTTGCAGCGAGTACAGCGAGTCGCCGTGGTTCTACGAGGTGGCGGAGATCGCCATGATCCTGGCCCTCAAGGACTATGATGCCTGCTACGCCGCACTGAAAAAGACCCGGCAGGTGGTCACCGTTCTGGAAGCCGCCCGGGAGGATGCACAGCTGGGCTTCTGAGCTTTCAACCGCAAATGACAAACTCTTTGGCGTTTTTTGCTCTTGCCAAATTAGCCAGGACTATCTATAATAAAGATGAATCGTTAAACTCTTAACGCTTTTTGAAGAAGGTAAAGTTTTTGGAGGTTTTACTATGTCCTTAGTTACGACCAAAGATTTGATGCTCGACGCTCAGAAGAACCATTACGCCATCGGCGCGTTCAATGCCGAGAACATGGAGATGGTGCAGGCCATCATCGCCGCTGCTGAGGAGCTGCGCGCTCCTGTCATCGTCCAGACCACCCCGGGTACCCTGAAGTACGCTTCTCCGGCCATGTTCCACGCCATGGTGGCCGCAGCCGCTTCTGAGGCAAGCGTCCCCGTCGTGATGCACCTCGACCACGGCAGCAGCTATGAGCTGGCCATGCAGGCATTCCGTGCCGGCTACACCTCCGTCATGATCGACGGCTCTCACCATGTGTTTGAGGAGAACATCGAGATCACCAAGTCCGTTGTCCGCGCCTGCCACGCCGCCGGTATCCCGGTGGAGGCTGAGCTGGGCAAGGTCGGCGGCAAGGAAGACGACCTTGACGGCGGCAATGGCAACGGCTACACCGTCCCCTCCGAGGCTGCTGAATTCGCAGAGCGCACCGGCGTCGATTCTCTGGCTGTCGCCATCGGCACTGCCCACGGCGTCTACAAGGGAACTCCCAAGCTGGATATGGAGCGCCTGAGCGAGATCCGCAAGGTCGTGTCTGTGCCTCTGGTGCTGCATGGCACCTCCGGCGTGCCAGATGACGCTGTCCGCGAGTGCGTCGCACGCGGTATGTGCAAGGTCAACTACGCCACCGACCTGCGTATTGCCTTCAGCAAGGGCCTGAAAGAGTACCTCGCCAAGGACCCCGAGGTCTTCGACCCCAAGAAGTACAGCGCCGTCGGCCGCGAGTACGTCAAGGAATACGTCAAGAGCAAGATCCTGGTCTGCGGCAGCAACGGCAAGGCTTAAATCTGAAACTCACATAAAATCGCAGCGGGAGCGGATGTCCTTCGGGATGTCCGCTCCCGCTTTTTGCTGCACAAATGACAAGGCCCCCGCAGAATGCCGAACATCCTGCGGGGGCCTTGCCGTTATGAAAGAAAGGTAAAAGTAGCAAATATGGGGGAATGCCGCCTTATTTCAGCAGGCTCTGGACTGCGTAGCGGGAGATGGTGATGACGACCTTGGGGGCCACCTCCACGCGGAGGGTGTCCTCGTCGTCGATGCTGACCACTTTGCCGTAGACGCCGCCCGCGAACATGATGCGGGAGCCGACTTTCAGCTCCGTGTGTACCTCACCCAGCTCCTTGCGCTTGCTGCGCACGTTCTTGGCCGAGATGGCGTAGAGGATGAGGCCGATGACGCTCATGAGCACGGCCAGCGTGATGCAGGTCCAGATGATAACTTCCCAGTTGATCGTCATAAATCAGATTCCGTCGCTTTCTTCAGATTCGGTCTCGGCAGTAGCAGCCTCCAGCTCAAACAGAGCGATGCAGTCCCTGCCGGTTTCGATAAGCTCATCTGCCAGCGAGCGGGGATCGTCCTCCATGTCCAGCATGGTCACGGCGGTGACGATCATGGGCAGGTTGGTGCCTGCGATGACTTCGATTTTCTGCTCCGGGCGTGCATACTTGCACTCCACAGCAGTCTTGAAGGGAGAGCCGCCGGGCAGGTCGGACAGCACCACGACGCCGTCGCAGCTCTTGAACTCGTCAAAAGCGGCGTTGAACTTCTCGGCCAGCTGCTCGGGAGTCATCCCCTCTTCAAAGTTGATGTAGCGGACATAATCATTTTCGCCCGCGATCATCTGCGCAGAGGTGTGGATACCGTCTGCAAAATGGCCGTGGCCGGTAACTACCAAACCGATCATACTCGTTGCCCTCCTGAATTTATGACGTTGTTTTGATTATTTCAGCGTGTAGGGGTACAGAGTGACGCCCTTGACCACGCGGTTCACCTCGCCGGTGGGGCAGGGGTTATCCGGGGTGATGCCCAGAGACAGGGACTTCATCAGAGCGATGGTCTGTGCGAACAGGATGAAGTCCAGACCCAGCAGGACGTTCTCCATGTCGGCGCCGACCTTGATCTGGACGGGATAGTCGGCCAGCTCCTCGATGCCCTCGCAGTCGTGGTTGTAGACGACGGCGATCTTGTTGCCCTTGCGCTGGTGTGCCATCTCCTTGACCAGATCCAGCTCGTAGCGGCGGCGGTACTCGTCATCGCTCAGGTAAGCGACGGTCAGGGTGTTGTCGTCGATGATGGACTTGGGGCCGTGGCGGAAGCCCAGCTCGGAGTCGTACATGGTGGCCACCTTGCCGGCGGTCAGCTCGAGGGTCTTCAGAGCGGACTCCTGAGCGACGCCCTTCAGGCCGATGTTGCCCAGATAGACGATGCGGTTGTAATCGAACTCGTCCACGATCTTCTGTGCCAGACCGAACTGGTCATCGAGGAAGCGCTGACCGGCGACGGCCAGCTTCTCCACCTCGGCGGTGATCTCGTCCAGCTTGTCGAGGTTGAAGGCCAGATAGGTAGCCAGATACATATTGCTGTAGCTGGAAGTCATGGCGAAGGACTGGTCGTGGGTCTCGGGGGTCAGGTTGATGGCGAAGCAGTTGTGACGGGTGTTTGCCAGCTTGGACAGAGTACCCTCGTGGTTGCAGGTCACGAACAGGTGATACAGGTTCTGGCAGACGACTTCAGCGGCCTCCACATTGCCCAGAGACTCGGGGGAGTTGCCCGAACGGCCAAAGTTCACCAGCAGGGTGGGCTTGGTGCGGGAGAGGAAGTTCTCGGGGGAAGGCACGAGGTCGGTAGAAGCGTAGGACTTGACCTTGAAATTGTACTTGGGGTTCAGGGCCTGGAACAGGGAGTTGCCGACGAACTCGCTGGTGCCGGCACCGGTGAGGACGATGTCGAAATCATCCTGCTTGACGACCTGATCGATAAAAGCCTGAAGCTCATCCTTGCAGGCAGCGAGCTGTGCGCAGGTCTTGCGCCAGGTGGCAGGCTGCTGATAGATCTCATGGGCCGTAAAGGTGGAAGACGTCTCCTTCATCTTCTCATCGGTCAGATTAAAAATGCTCATCCTAAATCTACCTCCTAATGGACACGGTAAAACTTTTTTCTGATAATTCCATAGCAGAGCTGTTCCGCTCTCTTTTGTTTGTTATATCACAACCAAACCGCAGAAAACAAGGGGGTAACTGAAAGCCATAACTTTTTGGTTGAAAAAGACAAACCAGCCGCCGCGCAACGGCCTGTCAGGCCGTTTTCTCCATCATTTTTATGTCTTTTTGCCGAAACGAATAACAAATCGATTGAAAATTATAAATATTTTTCCGAAGCCGTGCGGTATAATGAAATCAAGCTATCAACCCCAGAAGGAGGGCATCTAAAATGGTAATACAAAGTAAAAAGGTCTGGCTGGCAGACCAGTTCGTCCCTGCTGCCATTGAGGTGAACGACGGCAGGATCACCGCCATCCTGCCCTATGGCACCAAGGATGTGGACGACGATTACGGTGACAAGCGCATCGTCCCCGGCTTTATGGACATCCACTGCCACGGCGCCTACGAGTTCGACACCAACGACGCCAACGAGGACGGCCTGCGCTACTGGGCAGAGCACATCGTCTCGGAGGGCGTCACCAGCTTCCTCGCCACCACCATCACCCAGAGCGTGGAGGTGCTGACCAACGCTGTCACCAACGTGGCCAATGTCATGGAGAGCGGCTACGACGGCGCAGAGATCCTGGGCATCCACTTCGAAGGCCCCTATCTCGACATGAAGTACAAGGGCGCACAGCCTGACCAGTACATCGTCAAACCCACCATCGAGCAGTTCGAGCACTACCAGAAAGCGGCCCGGGGCCACATCCGCTATGTCACGCTGGCAACAGAGCATGACGAGGACTTCGCCCTCACCCGCTATCTGACGGCCCACGGCGTGGTGGTCAGCATCGGCCACAGCGGCGCGACCTACGAGCAGGCTGTCATGGCCTACGCCAACGGCGCGCGCTCCATGACCCACGTTTATAACGGTATGTCGCCCTTCAACCACCGTGCCAACGGTCTGGTGGGCGCAGCTTACCGCATCCGCACCATGTACGGCGAGATCATCTGTGACGGCTGCCACTCCACCCCCGCTGCCCTGAACAACTACTTCATGAGCAAGGGTCCCGACTACGCCATCATGGTCTCCGACGCCCTGATGGCCAAGGGTACGCCCGTGGGCAGCAAGTACCTGTTCGGCGGCAACGAGATCATCATCTACCCCGACGGCAGCGCCCATCTGACGGCCACCGGCGGTCTGGCAGGCTCCACCCTGAACATCAACAAGGGCCTGCGCATCCTCGTGGAAGAGGCTCTGGTCCCCTTCAACTACGCTCTGAACTCCTGCACCATCAACCCGGCCAAGTGCCTGCATCTGGACGACCGCAAGGGCTCCATCCAGGTGGGCAAGGACGCCGACCTCGTGGTGCTGGAGGATAACTACGACGTCCTGCAGACCTACTGCATGGGCCAGCCCAAACTTTAATTCAATGCATACACCCAAGCAGACACGAAGGAGATAGCAAACATGAAACACCCGCTTCAGGAAATGATGGACAAGCGCCGCCAGGGCATCCGCTGCGGCATCCCCTCTTATTGCAGCGCCAACGAGCTGGTCATTGAGATCGCGCTGCGCCGCGCCAAGGAGCGCAACATCCCCGTCCTGATCGAAGCCACCGCCAACCAGGTCAACCAGTTTGGCGGCTACACCGGCATGAAGCCCGCCGACTTCTACCAGATGGTCCTGAAAATGGCGAAGGACATCGACCTGCCCGAGAACATGATGATCCTGGCAGGCGACCATCTCGGCCCCCTGACCTGGCAGAAGCTGCCCGAGGCCGAGGCCATGAAGAACTCGGTCGAGCTGGTCTACCAGTATGCCCGCGCAGGCTTTACCAAGATCCACCTCGACACCAGCATGAAGGTGGCTGACGACGCTCCCGGCCTGCTCAAGACCGAGGTCATCGCACGCCGCGGCGCGCAGCTGTACAAGGCAGCTATGAAGGGCTACGAAGAGCTGAAGGCCGAGAAGCCCGATGCAATGCGTCCCGTCTTCGTCATCGGCAGCGAAGTGCCCATCCCCGGCGGTGCTACCGAGGCTGAGGACACGCTGGCTGTCACCAGCCCCGATGCTTTCCGCGACACCGTTTCCACCTACCAGCGCGTCTGGACCGAAGAGGGCGTGGGCGACGGCATGAAGGACGTCATCGCTGTGGTCGTCCAGCCCGGCGTCGAGTTCGGCGACGAGCAGGTGTTCGACTATGACCCTGCCGCCGCTGTGGACCTCTGCGCAGCCCTGAAGGAGTTCCCGGACATCTGCTTCGAGGGCCACTCCACCGACTACCAGACCGCCACCGACCTGTACAACATGGTCACCGACGGCATCGCCATCCTCAAGGTCGGCCCGGCCCTGACCTACGGCCTGCGTGAGGCCCTGTTCTCCCTGAGCATGATGGAGAAGGAGCTTGTCCCCGAGGAAAAGCGCGCCAACTTCATCGAGACGCTGGACGCCGTCATGCTGGCCTCCCCCGCAAACTGGGAGAAGCACTATCACGGCGACGAGAAGCATCTGGCACAGTGCCGCAAGTATAGCTACTCCGACCGCGCCCGCTACTACATCGGCCAGCCCGAGGTGGTGGCCGCCATGAACAAGCTGTTCGACAATCTCCGCGAGTACCCCATCCCGATGAATATGCTCCACCAGTATATGCCCATCAGCTACGCAAAGATCCGCGAGGGCAAGCTGAAGCTCGACCCGCGCGAGCTGGCCATGGACGGCATCGTGCAGTTCATGCTGGACTACGAGAGCGCTGTCTGATTTTTTGAACGACCCGAATCCCCCTTTTATCCAACAAGGAGACTATGAGCCATGAAACAGTTCCAGTATACCATCAAAGATGAACTCGGCGTCCACGCACGCCCCGCCGGCCTGCTGGTCAAGCTGGCCAAGCAGTATACCAGCGCCATTACCATCGAGAAGAACGGCAAGACCTGCGATATGCGCAAGCTGATGGCCGTGATGGGCATGGGCATCCGTCAGGGCGAGACCATCACCGTCACCGCCGAGGGAGAAGACGAGGCAGCTGCCATTGAGGCTGTCGAGAAGTTCCTGACCGAGAACGTCTGAGTCTTACAGCAATACAAAAGGACCGCCGTGCAGCTACACAGCGGCCCTTTTTATTTATAAGAGCTTGATAAAATACAGGATCGCCATCAGGACGATGGCACCGCCCGCCACAACAAGGAAGCTGCGGTCTTTTTTGCCCGGCTCCGGCGCAGGGGCGGCAGGCTGCTGCCCCTTTTTCAGCGAACCGATGCCGTCGCCCAGCTTTTTGCGCTTGGGGTTATTGCTCCGGCGGTAGATGCGGTTCAGGGTCCCCATGTAGCGGCTGTAGTCCTCGGGTTTGGGCGATTCCTGTGCCGTCTCCGGCTCTTTCTTTTCGTTTTCGTCCATGCGTTCCTCCGGGCCTTACAGCAGGCTCAGGGCCTCTTCATCGGCCACGAGGATGCAGTCGGGGTGCATCTGCAGGATGGAGCCCGGGCATTCGGGGGTGACGGGGCCGGAAACGACAGCCTTGACGGCCTTGGCCTTTGCCAGACCGTTGGCGACCACCAGCACCTTGCGGGCCTGCATGATGGTCTTGATGCCCATGGTGTAGGCCTGCTTCGGCACAAGGTCCTCGTTGCCGTCGAAGAAGCGCTTGTTGGCCTCGATGGTGGCGGAGGTCAGGTCCACACAGTGGGTCTCCAGCTCGAATGCCTCACCCGGCTCGTTGAAGCCGATGTGGCCGTTGGGGCCGAGGCCCAGCAGCTGCAGGTCGATGCCGCCCACGCTGTGGATGATGTCGTTGTACTTGGCGCAGGCGTCGGCCGCGTCGGGGTTGGTGCCGTCGGGCAGATGGATGGCCTCGGGGCGGATGTTCACATGGTCGAACAGGTTCTTGTGCATGAAGCTCCAATAGCTTTCGGGATGCTCTTTGGGCAGGCCGCGGTACTCGTCGAGGTTGACGGTGGTCACTTCGGAGAAGTCGAGGTCGCCCTTGTTATACCACTCCACCAGCTGTGCGTAAGCGCCCACAGGGGTGCCTCCGGTCGCCAGACCCAGCACACAGTTCGGTTTCATGATGACCTGCGCGGAGATGATGTTTGCCGCCTTGCGGGACATATCCTTGTAGTCTTTTGCACGAATGATCTTCATTGGTAGAACCTCCTGATGCATTTTTGCTATCTTATCGTTTATTATATCACACTTTTTGCCAGTTTTCCTCATATCATGTTGCAATTTTGTGTCATATTTTTATAATTTTCGGTTAGAAGCTGTTTTCGTAAGCAGGGTGCGCCGAATGACGAGAATTTTTGCCCACAGACAAGGCGATTTTCCGCAGCAATCCTGACGGATTGCAAGGGAAAGCAACGCAGTATGGGAGCAAAAAGACCGTTCAAGCGGTGTGCAATGCTTATGAAAACGGCTTCTTGTTTATCGGAAAAGCACAAGGTTTGCTAAAACACCGAGGACGAAAATGTGGGCGGGGTAGAACCAGTAGAACGCCCACTGCTCGAGTTTGGAGCTGCCGCCCCGCTCGCCGCTGTAGAACCAGACCAGCCCGAACGCCAGCGGTGCCACCGGCTCGAAGAGGGAGAACACTGCGCCCGCGATGCACTGCGCTCTTTTGTCCTTCCGGGTCATGTAGAGGGCGAGGATGAGGGCCAGCCCCAGCACGTCGTAGTCACAATGGAGCAGCGCCGCCGCGAGGAAGCAGGCTGCCGCCCCGAGGATGCCTTTCAGCGCCGGCATCCTCTCCGGCGTCTGGTATGTATCCAGAGCCTTCATGGCCAGCAGCCCCAGCAGGAGGGTGAAATAGACATTCTGATGCCCCCAGTAGACGCCCGAGAAGAAGGCCCAGTCGAAGGGCCACTCGCTGATGAGGGCGAAGCCCAGCATCCGCAGGGTGTATTTTTTGAGATTGTGGGTGTGGAGGAAGCCCTCCACCAGCAGGAAACAGTAGATGGGAAAGGCCAGCCGACCCACCAGCCGCAAAAGCTGGTCCAGCCCCACCAGCCGGGGGTCGATGGCGCTGCAGCGGAACAGGCCGTTCTCCAGCAGGGACGCGCCGATGTGGTCCAGCAGCATCGACAGGCAGGCAATGCGTTTCAGGGCAGTGCCGCTGAGGCCGGGGCCCCGGGGGGCAGCAAGGGCAGGGTTCATGGGCGGTCTCCTCTCTTTATACATATAAGAATGCAGGCGCAAAAAGACCCCCCTGCCCCAGGCCGGAGCCGGGCAGAGGGGTATTGGGCGATATTGTGGGCAGGCGTTACCACAGCCGGATGACCTTGATGACCCCCTCAGCCTTGTCCCGGGCGATCTCCAGATGCTTCTGCAGGGCATCGGCGGCGGTGTTCCAGTCGCCCTTCAGGGCAGGCTCGAGAATCTCCAGATGCTCTTCGCAGGTCTGCTCCCGGTTGATCATGCTCACCTTGCCGGTCATGATGCGGAAACGGGTGTTGAGGCCGGTGATGCGGTCATAGGCCGAGCGCATATACTTGTTGGGCAGAGTGCTCATCAGCAACTCGTGGAAGTCATCGTCGGCCTTGCAGAAATCCTCGATGACGTCCGGCTCGTGCATCATCCGCACAAAGTGTTCCAGCTTCTCCCGGGGGATGTCCGCGCCGTAGGTGCGCAGCGCATAAGGCTCCACCAGCAGGCGCATCTCGAACATGCTGTGTACGTCCTCCTCGGTGATGCCCGACACCATCAGGCCCTTCTTGGGCAGGATGGTGATGAGCCCTTCCTGTTCCAGACGGCCCAGCGCATCCCGCATGGGGGTGCGGCTGATGTTGCCCATCTCGGCGCAGAGCTTCTGCTCGTTCAGGAACTCGTTGGGGCGGTACTCACAGTTCAGGATCTTGGTTTTCAGGTACTGATACGCCTGTAATTTCAGGCTCAGCTTTGCCTGTGCTTCCGTCTCTTTCATCTTCTTCTTCCTCTTCTCCAGTCTCTCTCCGGTCGGATGTTTCGTCTTCTGCTTGTATCCCTGAAACCATCCAACTATCATCTCGATTTTATTATCACACAATAGGATATTTTTTACAAGAGTTTCTGCCGAAGTTTGGCTTGATTTCCGTTTTGACCAAATATCTTAACTTATTTTTGCACATATTTCACAACGGTTTTTGTGCTTATTGCCAGCGTTTGGCTGTTGTTTTGCATCGAAAGATAAAATGTGGTACACTACAGACAGAAAGAAGGTATCAGCATCATGGCACGAAGCGACGGCTACAACACCAAGACCCGCCAGCTCATCCTGGATTATCTCATCCGCAACCGCCAGCACGCGGTCAGCGCGTCCAATATCCTCGAGCACCTCGAAGCCGAGGGCGCCAGCCCCAACCCCACCACCGTCTACCGCTATCTGGACAAGCTGGCCGGAGAGCAGCGGGTGATGAAATACGTCGCCGACAAGGGCGAAAAGGCCGTGTTCCAGTATGTGGACGAGGGCCGTCACTGCCGGGAGCACCTGCACCTCAAGTGCGTGCGGTGCGGGCGCATCTATCATCTGGACTGCCACTTCATGGACGAGGTGCGCGCCCACCTGATGGCAGAGCACGGCTTCACGCTGCAGTGCGAGGGCAGCGTTTTGTACGGTTTGTGCCGCAGCTGCGCTGCAAATGAGGCCGAAGACGGGCAGGCTGCACAAACCTGTAAAAATTGCTGCGCAGCTGTTGACACGGACAAAAAGCAGTGATACAATTTCTGCATAAAAAGCGATGAACGGGAAAAGTAAGGCCCTGAGCGCCCTCTTCCAGAGAGTGCGGGCAGGTGTGAGCCGCGCAGATGGCCGGGCCTGAACGAACCCCCGTGAGCTTCCCCCTGAACCCCCGGATGCTGTGGCATTGCGGGCAGTAGGGGCAGACGTGCGCCGCTCGTTATCGCGGCAGTGCTTTCAACGGGGAGAGCGCACAAAGTGACTGGCACGCTGTGCCGGTAATTTAGGTGGCACCACGGATACGGCAGCATTCGTCCTAGCAAAAAGGACGTTTGCTGCCGTATTTTTTTATTTGCCGCTCCCCCAAAAGCGAGGAAGGGAAAGCCTCGCGGATACACCGGAGCGGTCCAACACAAGAGGGGTAAGAAATATGTGCTGTGTGATAGGCTATACCGGGCATGATATGAGTGCCGACAAGTTCAAAGAATACCTGATGCGCACCGTCTCGCGCGGGCCGGACGACCAGCGTGTGGTGGAAGGGCCTTTCGGCCTGATGGGCTTCGGGCGCCTCGCCATCATGGGCCTGACGCCGGAGGGGATGCAGCCCTTCTACCGCGGGGCCGACTGCGTGGTCTGCAACGGCGAACTCTACGGCTTCCGCTTCGAGAAAGAGATCTTGAAGCGCCGGGGCTACAAGTTCACCTCCGACTGCGACTGCGAGATTTTGCTGCCGCTCTACTATGAGTACGGCCTCGATATGTTCCGCCACATGGACGCCGAATTTGCGCTCATCCTGTACGATTCCCGCAAAGACCGCCTCATCGCAGCCCGCGACCCCATCGGCATCCGTCCGCTGTTCTACGGCTACTCCAAGTCCAGCCACAAGATCGCATTTGCCTCTGAGATGCAGAACCTCATTGGCTGGTGCGATGACATCCGCCCCTTCCCCATCGGCAGCTACTACTGCGACGGACGCTTTGTCCGCTACGAGGACATCGCCGACGTTCCCGCCCCCATGCAGGACGACATGGACACCATCCTGACCAACATCCGCGAAAAGCTCATTGCAGGCGTGGAGAAGCGTCTGGACGCTGACGCACCCGTGGGCTTCCTGCTGTCGGGCGGCCTCGACTCCTCGCTGGTCTGCTCTATCGCCGCCAAGAAGCTGGGCAAGCCCATCCGCACCTTTGCCATCGGCATGGACACCGACGCCATCGACCTGAAATATGCCCGCCAGACCGCCGAGTATCTGGGCAGCGAGCATCACGAGATCATCATCAACCGGGATATGGTCATCAGCAGCCTCGAGGAGGTCATCCGTCTGCTGGGCACCTGGGACATCACCACCATCCGGGCCAGCATGGGGATGTACCTGCTGTGCAAGGCCATCCACGAGCAGACCGACGTCCGCGTGCTGCTGACCGGTGAGATCTCCGACGAGCTGTTTGGCTACAAGTACACCGACTACGCCCCCACCGCAGATGCATTCCAGCAGGAAAGCCAGAAGCGCATCCGCGAGCTGTATATGTACGACGTCCTGCGCGCTGACCGCTGCATCTCCGCCAACAGCATCGAGGCCCGCGTGCCGTTCGGTGATCTGGACTTTGTGCGGTACGTCATGGCCATCGACCCCGAAAAGAAGCTGAACAGCTACGGCAAGGGCAAATACCTGCTGCGCAAGGCGTTCGAGGGCGACTGGCTGCCGCCGGAGATCCTGTGGCGTGAAAAGGCCGCTTTCTCCGACGCCGTGGGCCACAGCATGGTGGACGACATCAAGGAGTACGCCGAGAGTCTCTACACCGACGAGGAATTCCAGCTCCGCCGGGCAAACTACTCCGCCCACTGTATGCCGTTTACCAAGGAGAGCCTGTTCTACCGCGAGATTTTCGAAAAATACTACCACGACCAGAGCCGCACCATCGTGGACTTCTGGATGCCCAACAAGGCATGGCCGGGCTGCAACGTCAACGACCCCTCCGCCCGCGTGCTGGCAAACTACGGCGCTTCGGGCGTGTAAGCCTCTGAGACCCGCAGGTTATCTTGCGGAGTTCCACTTTTTGCTCGATATTACGTTCAGAATCGAACATCGCACGCTTTGCGGAGTTCGACTTTCGTGCGGAGTTGGAACACCGCAAATGACCCGAACACCGCAAACCTTGCGGAGTTCCAATTTAAGACGATATTACATCAAATATTTGGAACATCGCAAGATGTTTTACCACAGTAGCGCAGCTGTAAGAGCATCACAAAGCAGGCACGCATTTCCGGCTTTTCCGGGTGCGTGCCTGCTTTTATTTTGATGTTGTTTTTCAGCCGCCGGAGGTTGCCAGCGCCAGCGCACCCACGAGGACGGCGAAACCGCCAAGGACGCCGAGGGCGATCTTTACCTCATCGGCCTCGATCTGTTCCTGGATCGCCACCTGTGTGCCGCAGTAGACATTGCAGCAGGCGCTGTGGCCGTCCGGGGTGGTGGCGGTGATCAGGGCCTCCCCGTCCCCCACCGCCGTTACCAGACCAAAGGGGTCTACGGTGGCGGCAGCAGGGTTGCTGGTAGTCCAGGTGATGGGTACTGCGCCACCGTTCTCCACGGCTACGGAAGCTCTCAGGGCCGCTGTGCCGCCGATGTTCTCCAGATACAGCCGCTCCTTGTTCAGGGTCACCCGGCCCACGTTGGACACCACCGTTACGTCACACCGCAGGGTGGTGGTGTAGGTGTTGGCCACGATGGTGGCCTTGCCGGGCTTCTGGGCCGTTACGAGGCCGTTGCGGTCCACCGTCGCCACAGCGGGGTTGGTGCTGTACCACTGGTACACCCAGTCGTCGGGGGCGGCGCTGGACAGATAGAGCTGATAGACCGGGTTCCGGTCATTGTACTCGATCTCCATGTCCAGCCAGCTCTGATTCAGGCGGCTCTCTGCCGCCGCGGTATTTTCTTCGTCCAATACCGCCGCCGTGGGGGCCGCCGCAGCCGCACTCAGAGGGCCGGCCGCAGCGCCGAAAAGCAGTGTCACTGCCAGAGCAGCAGCAAGATGGGCTAAATGTTTTTTCATTCGATGTTCCTCACAGTCTTGCGGGGCGCTGGTCGGCGCGGCCCACAGTCCACTAAAAATCTCTTGCCTTTCGGAGCAGGTTCTCCTTCGCACAACCTCTCCGTTCCTACCTTTTATTATATCATCCCGCCGCTGCGTAGGCAAATAAAAGCTCTTGCACAGTTTTTGTGCAGATGTTACAATAAGGGCAGCAAGTATTTCGGTCAACAACAGGAGGATTTTATTATGGTAAAGCACATCATTCTCTGGCAGCTCAAGGACGAATATTCCGACGCCGAAAAGGCAGACATCAAGGCCGGCATCAAAGCGGGCCTCGAGGGTCTGGCCGGTCAGATCCCCGGCCTCGTGGAGGTCCACGTCAACATCAACGGCCTGCCCTCTTCCAACGCCGATTTGATGCTGGACACCACCTTTGAGTCTGCCGAGGCACTCAAGGGCTACTCCAAGCACCCGGCTCATGTGGCCGTCGCCGACAGCAAGGTGCGGCCCTACTATAAGAGCCGCGTCTGCCTGGATTACGAGGTTTAATATTGACAAACCCACCGATTTTGCGTATATTAGATATAATAATGTAAATTGGCTGTGAAGAGAAGAGTACGCCTCGTCTGCGCCTGACAGAAAGCCCGAAGGATGGAACCGGGCAGGCCGCGCGGAGCGGAACATGGTCTCTGAGCCGCGCGGGCGAAGCGTTATGTCAGCCTGCGACGGGTGCGCCCGTTACTGCGCTCGCCGGAAGTTCCGGCGCAAGGCCGCATCTGCAAGGGTGCGGCGAAACAAGGTGGTACCACGGAAGTTACACGCTCTCGTCCTTGTCCGGCACAGCCGGCAGGGCGGGGGCGTTTTTCGCTGTTAGCGCCAAAAGAAAGGAAGAATCGTTTTCATGAGCGAGCACAAGACATTCTACATCACCACACCGATTTATTATCCCAGCGACAAGCTGCACATCGGCCACAGCTACACCACCGTGGCCTGCGACGCACTGGCACGCTTCAAGCGGATGCAGGGCTACGACGTCATGTTCCTGACCGGCACCGACGAGCACGGCCAGAAGATCCAGGACAAGGCCGCCGACGCAGGCGTGACCCCCAAGGAGTACGTGGATAAGATCGTCGCCACCGTCAAAGATCTGTGGAAGCTGATGGACATCAGCTACGACCGCTTCATCCGCACCACCGACGACTACCATATGGAGTCCTGCCAGAAGATCTTCACCAAGCTCTATGAGCAGGGCGACATCTATAAGGGCGAGTACACCGGCCACTACTGCAAGCCCTGCGAGAGCTTCTGGACCGACAGCCAGCTGGTAGACGGCAAATGCCCCGAATGCGGCCGCGAGGTCTACGATGCCCACGAGGAAGCCTACTTCTTCAAGACCGGCAAGTACGCCGACCGTCTGCTCAAGCTCTACGAAGAGAACCCCCAGTTCATCCAGCCCGAGAGCCGCAAGAACGAGATGATCGCCTTCATCAAGCAGGGTCTGCAGGACACCTGTGTCTCCCGCACCTCCGTCAAGTGGGGCATCCCCGTGCCTTTCGACCCCAAGCACACCATGTATGTCTGGGTCGATGCTCTGAGCAACTATATCTCCGCTCTGGGCTACGGCAACGAGAAGTACGACGAGTACAGCAAGTTCTGGCCTGCTGACCTGCACATGGTGGGCAAGGAGATCCTCCGCTTCCACACCATCCTGTGGCCCGCCATGCTGATGGCTCTGGATCTGCCGCTGCCCAAGCGGGTGTTCGGCCACGGCTGGCTGCTGATGAACGGCGGCAAGATGTCCAAGTCCGTGGGCAATGTCGTTGACCCCGTCATCCTCTGCGACCGCTATGGCGTGGACGCCATCCGCTACTTCCTGCTGCGTGAGATCCCCTTCGGCAACGACGGTACGTTCACCAACGAGGCCCTCATCAACCGCATCAACAGCGACCTTGCAAACGACCTTGGCAACCTGCTGAGCCGCACCGTCGCCATGTGTGAGAAGTACTTCGGCGGCACTGTCCGCAAAGTGGCCGGCACCGAGGCCATCGACACCGAGCTGGAGACCATGACCAACGAACTGCTGGGCAAGGTCACGGCAGACATGGACAACCTGACCATCCCGCAGGCTCTGATGGAGATCTTCGCCGTCATCCAGCGCGCCAACAAGTATATCGACGAGACCGCCCCCTGGGCTCTGGCCAAGGATGAGGCCAACAAGGAGCGCCTTGAGAGCGTACTGTACCACCTGTGCGAGGCTCTGCGCGTTTGCGGCATCCTGCTGAACGCTTACCTGCCCTCCACCGCTCCCAAGATGATGGAGCAGCTGGGTCTGGACGCTTCCGCTATCGACGTGGAGAAGGCCGCTTACGGCGTTCAGGAGAGCTACACCGTCCACAAGGGCGAGGCGCTGTTCCCCCGCATCGACGTGGCAAAGGAGATTGCCCACCTGAAGGAAGAGGACGAGAAGCGGAAGGCCGCTGCCGAGGCCGCTAAGAAGGCCAAGGAAGAGGCGGAGAAGAAGGCCGCTGCTCCCGCTGAGGAGAGCAATGTGGACTTCACCCACGAGGCAGAGATCTCCTATGACGACTTCTGCAAGGTGGAGCTGCGGGTGGCCGAGGTCCGCGCCTGCGAGAACCTGAAGGAGAGCAAAAAGCTGCTCCACCTGACCGTCTTTGACGGCGAGCGTGAGCGCTGCATCCTGTCCGGCATCGCCAAGTGGTTCAAGCCGGAAGACCTCATCGGCAAGAAGCTCGGCATCGTCTGCAATCTGGCACCCCGCCCGATGATGAAGGGCAAGTATGTCAGCGAGGGCATGATCTTCGCCGCTGACACTGCCGACGGCGGCTGCTCCATCCCCTTCTACAGCGACGACACCCCCGTGGGTGCCCGCATCCACTGAGCGATGGAAAACACGACACTTTCCCGCGCCGAACGGCTGGATAAGATCTTCGGCACTCCGGTGTTTGCCGTCCTGCTGGCCATCTTCTGCAATGCGCTGTGGGGCTGTGCGTTCCCCTTCATCAAGATGGGCTACCGCCTCTTTGAGATCGATCCGTCCAACACCGCGTCCATCTTCTGTTTTGCCGGTGCAAGGTTCATGCTGGGCAGTCTGCTCGTCCTGCTGGGCAGCACCCTGCTCCAGAGCCGGATGCCCACCTTCCCGAAAGGGAAAGTCTTTGCCGAGTGCTGTGTACTGGGCCTGTGGCAGACCACGATCCAGTACGCCTTCTACTACATCGCCGTGGCGATGCTCACCGGTGCGTTCGGCAGCATCCTGAACAGCACCCAGAGCTTTCTGGGCGCCATCTTTGCCCACTTCATCTACGGCAATGCCGATCGGATGACCCCGGCAAAGACCCTGGGCTGCGCCGTCGGCTTTGCAGGCGTTCTCATCGGCACACTGGGCAACCACGGCGGCGGCAGCGGCTGGGGCGTCTTCTGTATGCTGTTTGCAACGGTGGTCTTCACCCTGTCCGGCCCGTGGAACAAGTCCGTCACCAAAAAGGCGGACAGCTTTGCAGTCTGCTTCCTGAACCTGTTCGTGGGCGGCGCAGCACTCTTCGTGCTGGGTACGGCTCTCGGCGGGCGTCTGGGCAGTGTGACGCCGCTTGGCATTCTGGTGCTGCTGTATCTGGCCTTCATCTGCGGCGCCGGCTATCTGCTCTGGGCCTTGCTGATGAAGAACAACCCTGTCAGCCGCATTGCCATCTTCGGCTTCGTGAACCCGGTGGTCAACGTGCTGCTGAGCGCTGTGCTCAACGGCGAACCGCTGTTCCGCTGGCAGTATCTGGCCGCACTGGTGTTCGTCTGCGTCGGCATCTGGCTGGTGAACAAAGCCCCCGCCAAGAGGGAGAAGCAATGACCGGCCCGATCTTCGACACCCACGCCCACTACAGCGCCCGTGCCTTCGACGCTGACCGCTTCGCTCTGCTGGACAGCCTGCCCGAAAAGGGCGTGGTCGGCGTCTGCGAGCAGGCCACCCACTCGGGGGACGCGCCCCGGGTGCTGGAGCTGGCTCACCGCTATCCGTGGGTGTATGCCGCCATCGGCATCCATCCCGAGAGCCTGCTGGCCCCCGAGGACTGCGGCGAGGAAGGCCCTGCCCCCACCGTCTCGGTCTTTGGCGGCGACTGGGCCGCCGAGATGAAAGCCCTTGCCCCCTGCTACGACGACCCGAAAGTCGTCGCCGTGGGCGAGTGCGGGCTGGACTACCACTGGCCCGTGCCGAAGGACGCACAGCTGGCGCTGTTTGAGGCGGAGATCCGCCTTGCGCTTGAGCTGGACAAGCCCATCATCGTCCACGACCGAAACGCCCACGCCGACGTCTACGCCCTGTTGAAAAAGTACCGTCCCAAGGGCATCGTCCACTGCTATTCCGGCAGTGCGGACGACGCCGTGTGGCTGGCCCGGCAGGGGCTGTATTTCGGCTTCGGCGGTGCCTGCACCTTCAAGGGTGCCAAACGGGCGGCAAAGGCCATTGCGGCTCTGCCTTTGGAGCAGATCGTCCTCGAGACGGACTGTCCCTACATGGCCCCGGAGCCGGTGCGCGGCATCCGCTGCGACAGCTCCCTCATCCGGTACGTCGGCGAGTATGCCGCCAGCGTCAAGGGCATCAGCCCGGAAGAAGTCTTCCGCCAGACGGCGCAGAACGCCAAAGCTGTATACCAACTGTAAGATTCAGGGCATTTTCCTGTTTCTGTATAAATTCGAAATCATATTTTTTCATAAGGAGATTCTATTATGAAAGCTCGTATCCCTTCTCACCGCGAATTCATCATCAACTTCCCCGACAGCGTTGACCAGGCAAAGGCCAACGAGGGCTGGGCAAAGCTGCAGCAGATCGTTGAGGACTACAAGAAGGCCCACAACGGCGCTTCCGTCTACGCTCCCACCTTCATCGAGGACTGCGAGCCTGCCGTCAAGAAGCTGCAGGAAGAGTACGGCTTCGAGTACACTGTCGAGTACGTGAAGTAATTTTTCCTGAGGATTCAACAAAATGAGAACAGCCGCCGCATGGAGTTTTCCGTGCGGCGGCTGTTTTTTGTGGGCAGGCGGCGGGCCTTACGAGTTGCGCTTGCCTCGCCTCCCTGTTTCCGCCGCAGGCGGACGGGTTGCGGCACCCAGCATCCGCTGCGCCTTGCTTGCGTATCGCTGGCCGCGGCCCCAACAACTCCTCGCTGCTTCCGCCGCTGGCGGCGCTCGTCGTCGTTGCAGTCGGCTCCGCTGCTGTTCGAATCCACCCTTGCGACGCTTTACAAACTTCCGGATAAAACAGAAACTCCAGTGTCATTACAACACTGGAGTTCTTGGTGGGCGCGGGTGGATTACGCAAGCCGCGCATCTAAAAAGGCCCCGCAGGGGCCTTTTTGCCGCCGGGACGTATAGCGGCGGGCCGCAGCTGTTCGAATCCACCCTTGCGGCGCTTTACAAACTTCCGGATAAAACAGAAACTCCAGTGTCATTACAGCACTGGAGTTCTTGGTGGAGCGAAGCAACCTAAATCCGAACCATTGCCCTCTGGGGCATCTTTGGCGGCGATTTCATCGAAAGTGATGGTTTTTGTGCCGTCTTTGTAGTTGAATGTAATCAAAACTTTTTCATCATAAAGATAAACAGCGTTCACGAACGTGTTGATAAGCGTCTCCCGGTGGCTTTTCACGTTCGGGTCGAGCTTGCGGAACCGGGTCAGCCAGAACCGAACCTGATTTTCACTCAACCGAGGCCGAGCGATTTTTTCTTCGGCAATCCGAATCTCAAGTTCTTTCTGCTGGGCTTCCAGCTTTTCCAAACGCGATTTGGTGGAGTTGGTCAGCACACCCGCTTGGATAGCGTTCAGCATATTCTCAATGCCGTTCTCCACCTCGCGCATCTGCTTTTCCAGCAATGGGAGCGTGGTGTTTTCCTGATCCTGCAACTCCATCACTTCCGCAACGATGGCATCAATCACGGCATCGTCCTGAATCAGCTTCATGGTTTCAGCTACGACCAAATCTTCCAGCCATTCCTTACGGACGGTCTTTTTCTTGCAGGTCTTGAAACGCTTCGCGGTGGCGCACTTATAATAATGATGAACGACCTTGTTTCTACCTGTACCGCACTCGCCGAACATCATCGCGCCGCACATTCCGCAGAACAGCTTGGTGGTGAGCAAGTAATCGTCCTCGGCCTTGTGGCGGGCAGGAGCGCGGCTGTTCTTCTTGATTTTTTGCTGCACTTCTTCAAACAAGTCCTTGTCCACGATGGCCGGGATACTGTCGGGCATCACAATGTCCTTGAAGTGGTTTTCTCCGATGTACCGCTTATTCGTCAACAGCTTCTGAACACTGTTGTAGGTGAACTTCTGGTTGCGGTTGGTGGTCACGCCGCTGTCGTTCAGCCAGTTCATCAGTTCTTTCATAGTTGCGCCATCGTTGTACCGCTGAAAGGCTTCTACCACAAAGGGAGCTTTCAGCGGATCGACTTGAAAGAACTTCTCCTCGTCCACCTTAAAACCAATGGGAATCGTGCCGCCGTTGTACTTCCCCTTCAGAACATTCTCGGTCATGCCGCGCACAACTTTTTCAGAAAGTTCTGCCGAGTAGTATTCAGCCATGCCGGTGAGCATACTCTTGACCATGATACCCGCAGGGCTGTCAGAGATGGGCTCCGTGGCAGACACCAGTTTGACATGATTTCGTTCCAACTGGTACTCATAGTGCGCTGAATCATAGCGGTTCCGGGCAAAACGGTCGAGTTTCCAGACCAGCACGATGTCAAACAGCCGTTTTTCGCTGTCCTTGATCATCTGTTGGAAGTCCGGGCGGTTATCGGTTTTGGCGGAAAGGGCACGGTCAATGTAGTGTTTGACCACAGTGATGCCGTTCTTTTCGGCGTAGGCCGTACACTCGCGAATCTGACCTTCGATGGATTCTTCGCGCTGGTTGTCGCTGGAATAGCGGGCGTAGATTACGGCGGTCATGCGAACACCCCTTTCACTTCATTCTCCGCAGGCGGCGCACAAGGTCGGATGCACTGTACAGCACACGAGCCACCGACACGGTATCCTCGCCCACAATGTAGAACACCGAGTAGTTGTCCACCAGCATCTGCCGCAGCCCTTGGGTGCGTTCCGGCTCGCTTTCCACCAGCGCACAGCGTTCCGGCAGGATGTTCAGCGACTGGATGGCTTCCGCAATGCGGTTATACTGCCCCATAGCCGTGTCAGGCTCCAGCAGACGGTCCGCAATGTAGCTGTAAATCTGCTCCATATCGCTGAGGGCTGCATGAGAAATTTTCACGTCATACTGCTTCATCTGTGCTGTTCCCTGAACTGTGCGAATGCGCTTGCAGCATCCACAGTATCACCGTTCTGAATCTCCTTGATGCCCACCTGCAAGGCTGCATGAAGCTGGTCATCGGTCATGGTGTCAGCGTTCAGAGCCGCAGGAGCCTTCGGCAGGGACAGCGAGAAGGGGATGCCGCCAGTCAGGGTGATCTGGCGCAGGTACATATCAATGGCGGTTGCCATCGGGATGCCGAGCTGCTTCAGCACATCCTCGGCTTGCTGCTTAACGGTCGGGTTGACACGGAGATTGAGTGTCATCGTTTTTTCCATGGTTATCACCTCGATTTTATTGTAACGTATTTTGCGTTGCAAGTCAATTCGAGGTGAACGCGCAAATGAAATTCTCCATATCGCACAATATATTCATCGTTAAATTGTTCAAAGTGCGGGATATTCACCCTCTATAATAAATTCTTGGAGTGTGCCCAGCTTTTGCTGAGTAGTAAGCTTGAATATTATCTCTCTTGGCTGCGACCATGGCAGACTGGAAGTTTAACCTTCAATAAACTATTTACTGTACAATTCTTTTAGAATACACCAAAGATTCATTATCACACCAACGCCACCAACAAGTGCAATGAGAATCCCTGCAACTACTGTAAGGCGAACATTTTGATTAAAGGCATACCATAAAAAATTAGTGTCCGCACAAAGTATAAGCAAAATTCCAACAATAAATATGCTTACCGATACGATTGCTGTAAGAATTTTTTTCATGTTACACTCTCCTTTGTGTATCACTGTTATTCTCCGAGAAAGTTCGACTCACATCCCTATGATAGTGAACACATCATTCGTTTCAAAACACTTTGCTGCCCAAGGAACTGCTTCTGCAATAATCTCTTTGCAAGTACATCCATCCGATTGACTTTTTGTTAAAATATTATCCCATTGTACTTTTGTAACGATTGTCATTCCATAAAAGTCAAACTCTGGAATCACTTCAAGAATCAGATCTGAAACGTGGCGGCTATTCCATATTTCATCACTGATGCTAATAGATGTGTCAAGCCAGCACTTGTCGTGATACTGCCCTTGTTGAAATTCCAAATAGCAGCTGCTGTGTGAGGCTTTTCTTTGATCTTCGTCAATAAAATACTTCAAATTAGTTCACCCATATTAGCAGATAGCTGCGTTCGTTGCTATGTACTACAAGCGGAAAAGTTATATCAAATCCCATTAATCGTTAGCAATTCAACCCATCACAGTAACCATCTGAAAATACTGATACTGGTATTCATCTTCTAATACCGCCTGCATTTCTTCCATGTATAGCGGGTCTTTCAACAGTTTGGGATGAAATGCTCGCTCTCTCCAGAGTCGGACTCCAATTTCGGGAAAAAAATATTCCGTTCCCAGTTGCAAGTCCTTTTCGTTGCAAATAACGTTGTCCTTTTTCATTAAGCTATCAATAATACACTCGGCGGCTGTATTAAACATATCCATCCCGAACAATTTTATTGATGCCACTTTAGACAAATCACGCTGGATGCCGATTTCAGCAGCTTTTCCGTTCCGATACTGCACAAGAAAGAACGAATCATTATCCATATATCGTCCGGTTATCAAATTAGGGTCATCGGTTTCCGCACAACATTCCATTTGCATTGCTTCATCAGAAGAATTCGACCACTGTTTCTTCATTTGTAGAAGAGCATTTTCTAATTCATCTGATGTCATGCCTAATTTTAATTGTCCAATTCCAATATGTGGTTCAATAATTATCTCTTTCATAACAAAACCTTATACCAAAAAGTGAGCCATACAAATGCAGCAGTTGCACATATCATCAGAACCAGTAGTATCGTACTTGCAAGTTTTTTCTCAATGGAAACTTTCTGATTTTCGCACAAGACAATTTGCTGAAGATTGTGAAATTCGGCTTCGCTGACATTTCCATTTAACGCTTTCCATGTATTGCGGCGTTCTGTAACCAGCAAGAAATCAGACAGCATTTCCATAAAAATGACGGCGAAAAATGCCAGAGAAAAGAACCACATACCGCTCCATTGGCTTGCTGTCAAAGTATCTCGGAGCGTTGCCGGTTTCAAGGACTGTACCGCAATGACATAAAGTACGGTACTTTGTTCACAGTTGTTCTCCTTAATCTGCTGGCACCTATACACCGTTATTCCCATCATGTCTAAAAGCGAATTGATTTTGCAATTTCCAATGCCTGGCTTTCCGACACAGAACTTGCTTCAAGTTCAATTGCAACAAAGCATTCTTTCTCGTTATCATAAGCGAGAACGCCTAAATTGTTTACTGGTTCTGAATTTGCACCATCTTGAAAAATTACCGTTGTAAGTGCAGTCGTTCCGCGTTCCGTGGTTTGTATCACATCGTATTTATTATCCGTGTCAAACCTGTAAACCGATCCTAGCCGAAGTGCAGAGTAAACAATCTGCACGGAATCTCTATCACCTTCATATGGTTCATAGGTACTGTATCCAACCGCGCCAACCAACACATGATTTTTGTCATAAATATCATATACTGGATAAGACGGATTCAGGCTTGCAAGAGCAAGTGGTTTATTTTCAGCACGTTGCGTTTGTTCTCTCTTTTGAATTTTCCACCCTTGCGGAAGTTCGATTGAAATAACACTGCTCGCTTGTCCTAATTCTTCAGTTTGAAATTCAATTTGCCGATTTGGTTTCTCCTTGTTTTCAGCTTGTTCTCCTAAAATATCTGATGCGATTTGTCCATATTCTTTATCAGTAGTGATGGATTCCAGATACTGATAAAGCGTATTTCTTTCTTCATCCGATCCTCTATAGGGAAGCTCTGTTTTTATGCCGGATAAAACAAGCTGCTGAAAGTCTTTATCATTCATCAGTTTGTCATATTTCAACACATACAGTGTGTCTTGAGGGAATTTGATAAGACGATTTGTCAACACCGAAAAGCAATCTTCTGTATACCCACCATCCGATTCTTTAAGCTTTTGCAGTATTTGGCTTGTGCTGGCGTTTTCAAGATTAGATAAAAATTCCTGCTCGCTTGTCACCGATGTCGATATAGGAGAGTTCATAGAAGTTGAAGAGGATACTTTTGTTGAGCAAGCTGACAATCCTATGATTGTCGCAACCGAAATTGCAATGAAGCTCCTTTTCATATAGAGCATACACCTCCCGTTTGTTTCCATCAGAAGCTTTTACTTAGACAACGCAGCAACCAACACATTTGTTGCAAGATTTTCCAAATTTGTTTACTTAAACAAAAATCCATCCTCACATTTGTGCTCATCTACAAATATCTAGGCATTTTGCCGTTAATAAATACTTTCTGCAACCTTCATCAACTCATCCAATGAACCATCGCCCATAATTGTGCAGGAAACACCAGCATCCTCCCAAACCAAAATATAACAGGTGACCTGCCCCGGAATCTCACTTGTTCCAAGTGTTGCTTCCTTATCTCCAATCTTTACAGTTGTATAAACGGTATGTTCATTATCGAATGTTTCAATCTGTCCGTATGCGGTTATAATTGAACAATCCACAAAATAGATTTCTCCGGCAGCATTAACATACGCATGAGAGAATGTTTCCTTTTTATCATAGCCTTGCGTATAGTCACGCCAAAATCCGACTTGTACATAATGTTCACTATACGCATCGGGAAGCTGCTCTAATGGTTCTCCCTCAACTTTATAAGTGACTTGCATCTCAATTGGTAAGAACTTCTGAATCATCGTATAGACTGTCTTGCGGAAGTCTGCGCTTACTGCAAGCGCACCGAGAGTTAAAATTATCAGCGTCAGGGCCGCAACAAGCACTCGCTTCAGCACCGGGCGGCGTTTATGCAATGCCGCTTTCAGGCGAGCATCCCATCGGGAAGTGTCCGGGTAGCATTCCTTAAGCTGTGCCGGAGTTGGCAGCTCGTCCAGTTCTTTCTGTGCATCTGTACGGAGCGCCATCATCAAAGCTGCATCAAAAGAGACCTCCGTCCGCTCACTCATGGCTGTCCAGCTCCTTCCACAATAGTTTTCTTCCACGGAAAAGCCGCATCCGAACCACTTCGTCCGTCAGACCAAGCGATTCGGCAATCTCCCGGTTGGTATAGCCCATTGCCAAAAGGCGAAGAGGATCACGGTACATCGGTTTCATCTGTCCGATCAGTTCTGTCAGATGTTGGATGTTATCGGTGCTGACTGCTGCATCATCTGGCACTGGGGCATCATCTGGTGCGTCCGGGATTTCTTCCAGCGGTTCTTCCCGCTGCTTGCGAAGCATATCGTATGCACGGCTTCTACTACAACTAACGAGATAAGCAGCGAGTTCGTGACAGTTTTCTCGATGAATTTTAGAAAAATTTTTGGCAACGTACAAAAACACCTCTTGCAGTACATCTTCTGCCAGATACGAATCGCCCATAATTTTGTAAGCGGTATGGTAGACCAGCCGTTTGTAGGTATTATATACATCTATAAACTGTTCTTCGCTGCTCCGGTCATCCAGAACTGCCAGATACATTGCCAGCATTTTCGCTCACATCCCTCTTATCGGGAGGAATTATGTCAATTTGACACAATTCCTCTCTGCCCATTCATAAAAACCACCACGGCAATTCCAGCCACAGGTTATCCATAGCCTGTTCCTCGGTCTTTTGGGCGCGGCCTTTTGTCAGGTGGAAATATATCGCCGTACCAATCAAAGGATGTTCCTTGCCATCAGTAAAGCCATAGCGGTACAACAGATAGGTCTGCTCTCGCTGGGTCAGCCGTTTCAGACCATCATACAGTTCCCGGCGCGATTCCTGCTCTTCCATAATACTCTGCGGCTGCATGGCGTAGGGGTCGGCTATGGCTTCGATGCGCCGCAGCTGCTCTTCTCCCGGCAGAACATCGTCCAGCGAAACGCGCTGGTAGCAGATACCGTCCTTATCCTCCGTCACCATCCGCTGCTCAAAAGCAGTAAAGGCATCCCGAACCATGTCCATCATAGCGTTATGAATGGCAGGAGCCGCATAGGTCAGGAACTTCATGCCACAGGCTGCATCAAACTTCGACACAGCTTTCCATAAGCCCAGATTGCCCGCCTGTTTCAAATCGTCCGTGTCAAGGTTCAGGCCGGACTGTGCCAGATTCATGCTGCGGAAAAGGTCATTCGCCACCTTGCCGATAAAGGACTTGTTGTTGTCGATCAGGCTGTCCAGCGCGGCGGCATCGCCTTTCTGTGCCAGCGCACAAAGCCGTTCATTCGTCTGCTTCATGGGCGTTTTCCTGCTCTGCGGCAGACTGCAAGATTCCCAGCAGGCCGTTCCGCAGCTGTTCCAGTGCCTCCGGCGTGGCTCCTTCCATGCCCGAAACACTGTCCAACATTGCATCCGTCAACTGCTCTGCCGTAATCGTTGGGTGCTGCACATCCTGCCCTTTGGTCAATTCGGTGAACATTTTCTCTGCCGCTTTCTTGCTCATGGCTTCCTGTTCGGCGTAATGGCTCCCGATGCCCTTTTTGATTTCCTTGATTGCCGCCATGAAGTACATTTCAATATCATCAAGGTCGCCTTGGTACACCGGCTTTCTCCGAAGGCTGATGTCCTTTGCGGCTTTGGCTGCTTCCGGGGTCTTGACCTTTGTGCGCAGCAGGGTGCTCAATGTCGTGAGCATGGCATTCTGTGCTGCGATGCCGGATGCAAAGGTATCATCAAAATACTGCGCTATGCGGTAAGTAAGCTCTGCGAAGCGGGCATTTTCCAGCAGCAGATTGACCACCTCTGTATTGACACGCCCTGTGTAGAGGTTCTTTGCAGCTTCTACGGACAAGCCCAGTTCGGCAATGTCGTAATTTTTGCGGTCGGGGATGTTGGTTTCTCCCAGCAGAAAATCCGTAGACACGTTGAACAGCCTTGCAATCCTCAGCACCTGCTCATGGGTCAGGGTTCCTTTCGCACCGCTGATGAAGCGGCTGATGGTGCTCTTGGAGCAGCCGATCTCCTTGGCAAGCTCTGGTTGGCTGATGTTGTGTTCTTTCATCAAGTCCGCAAGACGGATGTTGGATGGTGCGGGCAGATATTCCTGTGCCATGTGGTCGGCCCTCCTTTTTGAGCTTTTTCCTCATTATAATACGCTCTGCCGTTTTGTTCAATATACGGTTTCCCCTCTGCCCTTGCTGTTGCAAATCTGCAACCAGTAAGGGCTTTTTTCTTTTTCCGTTGCAGTTCTGCCGCTTTTTCGCCTTTCCTGCAAAATTTTCCGTATATTCAGGCAGGAAGCAAAAAACACCAGAGTTCCCACGCTGGGGACTCTGGTGCAACGCATAACACCGCCCTGCCCGGTGGCCGCAGGGTGCGGGGTTTTGTAGGCATCGAACCGCTTGTCCACCCCTGCCCGTAAAAAGTGCATTTTTCACGGAAGAAGTTCGTACAACCTGTACGGTCTGTACTTGTACGCACCTGTACGGCGAATCGAAGCAAATTAAGACGTGTTATCGTTTGTATTTTGGATTTCCGTACGCCGTACGAACCGTACAGGTTATTTGAAGTCCGTACGCAATTTTTTCAGATGCGTACGGAGCAATCAAGTTCGCATTGTGCGAACTTGATTGTAGCTCTCCCGCAGGAGACGTTCCCCCTCGGAGAGCCCACTACACTTTGCAGACCGCAGGGATGAAAGTGTCATAGTGGGTTATTACACTTCCGCAGAAGTGCATCTCCGTTCCCCGTCACCTCTCGATGAACCTTGAAAGGAGGGATGCCCTTTGGCAAGAAACGATGGCGTTGACCGCACCAGTGTCCGAAATCTCGCCGTTTCGGATAAGGCCGTTGGCAACACCCAGCAGCACAATGAGCGTGAAAAGGACAGCTATCGGAACCCCGATATTATCCCCCAGCGCGCTGCATGGAACGTCCACTTCAAAAAGCCAACCGCCAGCTACACTGACCTATTCGCCCAACTGGAAACCGCTGGTACGATTTCCACGCGCGGCCTGAAGCCGGATGCCACCCACTACTGCGAACTTGTCTTTGATGTCAACTCGGCCTATTTTGACAATCACGGTGGCTACGAGTTCGCCAAGCAGTTCTATGAGGATGCCTACAAAGCTGCTGTGCAGATTGTGGGTGGTGAGCAGTATATCCTCTCGGCAGTCATGCACGCGGATGAGATCAACCGCGCCATGACCGAAGCATTAGGTCGGGAGGTCTACCACTACCATCTTCATGTGGTCTATGTGCCTGTGGTGGAAAAGCAAATCCTCTGGTCGAAACGCTGCAAGGACAAGGCACTGGTCGGCACCGTCAAGGAGACTGTCATGCAGGTCAGCCGGAGCAAGAAGTGGGCATCCAAGCCCCTGCTGGACGATGCCGGAAAGCCCGTGCTGCAAAAGAACGGCAAGCCAGTCCTGAAGAAGTCGTACAGCGTCCTGCAAGACGATTTCTTCAACTATATGCGTACTGCCGGGTACACCGATGTGGAGCGCGGCGAGCGTGGCAGCACCGAAGAACACCTGACTGTCACTCAGTTCAAAGTCCAGCGGGAGCAGGAACGGCTGGACACCCTGACCACCCAAGCCGACCAGCAGGCACAATCGCTTGCCAAAACCAGTCAGGCCCTCTCCCAAAAGGAGAAAGAACTTGCCTCCATTCAGAAAAAGACCACGCTCACGAAAGAAGCCCTCATTCATGCGCGTGATCTGGATTATATCGGCAAGCGCACCTTCCTCGGCAACTACTCGCTGACCGAAGAAGAATTTTCCAAGCTGAAAAAGCAAGCCGACCACGGCTATATGATGGACGTGGAGAACCGCCGCTTGAAAGAAGAACTTTCCACCGCCAAGAAGGAGGCCGTTCGTTGGAGCAACAAGTACCACGACCTTTGGTATGATGTGAAGCCTTATCTGGATGCTCTCCACCGTGCGCCCGAACTGGTGCGCGGCTTTCTGGAAAAGATTCTTGCCCCCAAGCAGGAGCGCACCATGAATGTGTCGCAGCGAAACCGCAAGCGTGGGCAGGATATGGAACTTTGATTTTCGGAGGATACCATTTGAACAAAAAGAAGAAGTCGAACAAATCCGGCTACCCGGATGAAGCAATCAAGGCGCTGGCACGTTGCTTTTATCCCTCCATGGTTGAGTTTTTCAACAGCGAGGAAGGCCAGCGTGAATATGAGGAATGGCTGAAAGAGCAGGAAGCTCTACAAGCCTTGCCTGTTGCAGCATAAAAACAGCAGGACGCTCCCAGTAAAGGGAACGCCCTGCCTTATATAGATGTATCTCACCGAGGTGTGTCCAGTTGGGCACACCTCCATTGGTGGATGCGGCAGATCGGGGAGATAAAGGGTGGGCATCGGTATTTCTTTCTGATGTGTCTTGCCATTTATGCCTACAAATGCGGTGTGTCGAAGCAGCAGCTCCGGCAGGACATGAAACAGGCTTTTGATGATCTACAGATGGTGAAGCATGAGAACGCATTGACCGAGGAAGATATACGGAGTGCGCTGGAGGCCTACGACAAGGAGTATTACAATTTCACGATTTCTGATATTGAAGCTCTGACCGATGTTCGTATCGAGAGGAATAGACGGAATGGACGATCACAAAAACTCCACATGCAGTACATGAATATGAATAGACAATTTAAGGTTGGCATCGGGGAATGTACGAATGGTGGACGCCCATCTGGAAGCGGAACGGCGCAGAAAACGGTCTATGAATGGCGGCAGCAACATCCGGGGGGAACGAAAAGCCATTGCAAAAGGGAGACGGGATTGACTTATCCCACCATTCGCAAATGGTGGGACACTATACCGGAGGGGCATATAACGGTCAAAATACGCCCGTCACAGGCTTTGAGCGATTTGTTGGTGGAGAATTTTAAGAAAGGGCTGTAAACGCACCAGAAATGCCCTGTAAGGCGTTTTGGAGGCGGGTAAGGGTTTTATTACCACCCACCAAAAACGAGGCTGGAAAACCGCATAAAATAAGGCTTTTTCAACCCTTAAATGTGCACGCTGCGGTGTTACCATATAGAAAAACGGTGTTCACAGAAAAGATACAAATAATATTTGCAACGCACTTGCAAAACGAATGAATGTTGAGTATAATATAAGTGCAAGCTATGTGATGAGAAAGGAGTGCTATGTATGGCTAAAGGAAATATGACGATTAGAATGGAGCCGGAGCTGAAAGCACAGGCGGCAGCTCTTTTTAAGACTTTGGGAATGGATTTGAGTACGGCAACGGGGATTTTTTATCGCCAGGCACTTAGGTGTCATGGACTTCCCTTTGAGGTCAAGGTTGACGAGCCGAACGCCACTACCTATGCTGCGATGGAAGCGGCAGACAAGGGCGAGGATATGTTTGGCCCGTTTGACAGCGTCTGTGATTTGATGGAGGCACTTAATGCTTAAGCCGGAGTTTACGGGGCAGTTCAAACGAGATTATAAGCTTGCGGTAAAACGGGGCTGCAATCCGAAGAAGCTGGAAGAAGTCATTACGCTGTTATGCAATGAGCAACCATTGCCGGAGGCATACCGAGATCACGCTCTCACTAATTCCAGAAACTATAAGGACATGAGAGAGTGCCACATTGAGCCGGATTGGTTGCTTGTTTACAAGGTTGTCAGAGAGACTTTAATTTTGAAATTGATTAGGACGGGTTCTCATAGCGATTTGTTTTGAGAATCGATCCAAACGAAAGAGTGGTGATGATATATGGCGGGTGTTATAACGGAAATAGCGGCAGAATGTGGCGTGTCAGAACAGGCGGTCAGAGCGTGGTGTCGGCGAAACCATGTTTCGAAAGATGCGAAAGGAAGTTTCGCAATCAGCGAAAGCCAAAAAAACCGCTATATATCAGCATTATTTAGGTGATGGGCGAAACCAAGTTTCGCAACCGGCGAAAGCAAGTTGCGAAACCTCGGAAGATGTGTTGATTTCCATGTTGCAAAGGGAATTAGACCGTAAAAATGAGCAGCTTGAAGTAAAGGATAAGCAGATCGAGGAACTGAACGCAAGACTGGCAGATGTCAGCTCGGCATTGGTGGCGGCGCAACAGACCGCACAGGTAGCTCAGGCACTTCATGCGGGAACACTTCAACAGAGGTTGACTTCTGGTGGGGAAATGCGAGAAGTGGTGGATGATAAACCTCAAAAAAGAGGGTGGTTTAGTCGGTTGTTTTTTGGCGAAGACAGTTAGGAGATATAAAGATGGAGAAAGTGGTTGCATAATGAAAAAAATAGATGCTATGAATTATCTTGTTTTTGATAGAAATTTATTTAATTCATTAAAAGCAGGAGGAATTCAGAGGGTGTATTATTGTTCAAAAGATTTTTCGATTTTTGCTGTAACAGATGGTGATATGCTACAGTATATAAATTGGGCAGATTTTAGTGATGTGTCGCTTGCGAAAAATTCTTTAGCTGAACACCCGTTGACTATTTTATATAGCTTTTGCCCTGCTGAAATTTGTGGTTTGTTTGCAGCAATAACTTTTTTTCGAGATGTAGCGATTACTATTTACGTTAGTAGACCGCAATTGCAAGGTATTATTAGTTATAGTGATTTCTCCCCAGGAGAGATAGCCGATTCGCTGAAAAAAGATTGCGTTATGTTATCTGCTGCTCAGATCGAAGCTATTTCTGATGAGTGGAGTCTAATCATACAAAATCAGAGTAACTTAAGAATTTTTTATAAAAATAAAGTTGTGAATGTTCAAGATGACTATTTTGATACAGATATTAGCTGTGTTCTCCCCCAAAAAGGGAACATAGTGCTGGCAGATATTTTGCCAGATATTCAATTGTCGCTAAGGCGTAAGTACGGTTTTGGGTTAAACCCCAGATATATAGAATGGAGGGTTTCCAATGTTTTGAGTTTGCTTTGAGTTGACTTTCCCTAAAAAATAATCAAAAAAGGAGATTTCAGTATGATAAGAAAAAGACTTGTTTCTCTGTTCTTGGCGGTTGTAATGTTGTGCTCTCTTTCTATGACGGCATTTGCGGCGTCTGATGAAGATGTGGCTATGAGTGCAGAGCAAGGTATTATAGCTTCAGAAACATTTGAGATCCCAGTTTCTTTGAGTTTGGATGAACTTGATGAGATGAAGTCTGAACTTGAAGAATGCGGAATCCCATATACTGTTCAAGGAAATCGAGCTATTGCAACAGTTAATGTGACTACTAATATTCACTATGTTGATGAGTTGTACTTTTCCATTATAGCGCAGTGCCGAACAACCTTGTTACAAAAAATAACAGGATCTATTGTATGGAAGTATAAGACAACAGGGTCTTACTCAAAGACTAAGACTATTTCCGTCAACTATCAGGATGATTTTGGTATCCCTAAGTACACCTTAACCTGTCTTAAATATACAGGAAAAACTTTTGCTTCTGGAACTACGATAAGCGCAGATTTTAACATTGATGTAGATGCTACTGGCGAGATTTCTGGTGGTGTTGTATCGAGAACGGTTACTGGCATTGTTCCGTAAAATTAACATTTAACTTTAGTGAAAGGGGCCAGTTGTAGCATAATAGCAATTGGCCCCTTTCTCCCCGCGGGAGCGCGCAAAGCACTTTCACACTGCCGGGCACAAAAGGGGGCGGCGGTGTGAAAGTGCTTTTGCGTTACTTTCTCACCAGAAAGTAACAAAGAGGTTGTTTTTAGCGGAAGTTTATGATAAAATAGAGAACGGAAGATTAAGCGGAAAGGGGGCGATTTTATGGGAGTTACGATTTCGGGCATGACAGGTGCGGGAAGCATCCGGCACAACAACCGTAGCTTCTCTGCGGCGAATGTAGACCAGAGCCGAACGGAGCAGAATATCACTTTTTGCAACGAGGATCTGAAGCAGGTCTACCACATGGTTTTTGATGAAGCTCTCACAGCCTACAACGCAAAGAAAACCAAAACGAGAGATAAGATACCGGACTACTATGAGCATATCCGGCAGAGCAAACAGGAAAAGCTGTTCCATGAAGCGATCTTCCAGATCGGCAACATGAGCGACTGTGGGTGCGGTACGCCGGATGGAGAACGGGCTGCGGCAGCTCTGAAAGATTTTGCGGATTCCTTTGCAGAACGCAACCCCCATCTGCGGGTGTTCAATATGGTGCTGCACATGGACGAGGCAACGCCCCATCTCCATGTCGATTTTATCCCTGTGGCAACGGAGCAGTCCAGAGGACTTGCGACCAGGGTATCCATGAAACAGGCGTTGAAGCAGCAGGGGTTTGTTGGTGTCGGCAGAAAGCAGACTGAATGGGCGGCGTGGATGGAGCGAGAGAAAGAAGCTCTGACGGAGATTGCCCAGCGGCACGATTTTGAAATTATCTCTCTCGGCACGAACAGACCACACATGGACTTACCGCAGTTCAAGGAAGCGGCGGCGAGACTGGAAGCGGTGCAGCAGCAGACAGCGGCAGTTGAGCAGGAAGTTGCCGAGCTGGAACGGCAACGAGACGCTCTGAAAGGCACTGTACGGCTCTTAAAGGAGGCAGACAGGGTAAATGTATCCATGAAGGATATTCAGCCAGAAAAGACGCTCACAGGGGCAGTAAAGGGCGTGACGGTGGATCAAGTCGAGCAATTAAAGAAAATGGCGCTGCGCAGCGTGACGGATCGGCAAAAGGTAAAAGAGTTGACAGCGGAAAACACCCGTCTGCGGTCGCAAGTGCCGTCCATGCAAAAGCGGCTGGAAGAAGCACAGCGGCAGCAGCGGCTTGAACAGGAAAACCGTAGGCTGCGGGACGAGAATTATTATCTGCAATCTGAGCTGCATGAGGAACGCGGCTTCACCGAGCGTCTGACGGACGGTATCGGTCGGATGCTAGACTTTCTGGAAGAACACTTTATTTTTTTGTCCTTAATCTTCTAACCTATGGCTCCCGGCCACATTCTTCAAATATTCCTCCGGGTCACCGTTCAGAATCAAATCTGCATAGCCCAGCGGATCATTGTAGATGAGGTAGTCCAGTTCCGTCTGCTGTGCCATAGTCACGTCCAGCGCATCCTCGACCCCGGTGCCGTCAATGGAAATTTTTCTCCCATCCCGGAGTAGCAGTTCCACGCACCCGGTATCCATGTTGAAATGGCAAGCCCTTGCATCGTACTTCATAATCATACCCTCCAAATCTTGTTAGTGGCTTACGGTCTATGACAAGGTATCGGAGTTTTGCGTCGTCCACGGGAGCCTTCATTTTCAAACCCGAAGAAAACGAAAAATCCGAACCCTTCTCCAATCGGAAACAGGTTCGGATTTTTCTTGTTTGGTGGGCGCGGGTGGATTCGAACCACCGAAGCTGAAAAGCAGCAGATTTACAGTCTGTCCCCATTGGCCACTCGGGAACACGCCCATATTCTTTTCGTGTCCGTTGCCGGACGACTTGCTTAGTTTATCATAGGTTTCTGGATTTGTCAACCTCTTTTTTCATTTCTTTTTCTTTTATCGCAATTTTCAAAAATAGTGCCGGTCAAAACGGCATCTTTGCGATATGCAGTTTGCGGATGTTGCTTGTGCATTAAAAACGCAAACTGCTATAATGTATAAAAAGCCCGGGAGGGTATGCGCCGCATTGAACGCCGCCTGCACGTCGCCCTCGGCCATCGCCTGTTCCAGCGCACGAAAGCTGGTGTCGTCGATAAACCTGCCCAGCAGGCGCTTTATCATTGCCTCATCGTAAAAACGGCTCAGGACATTGTTATAGTCTCCGTTCATCTGGCTGTAACATTCCTTAACTGTCATTCTTTTCCTTTCCTTCAATCGCCCGAAAAAGCCATAGACACAAAAAAAAGACTGCAATAGCCACCCCCTCGCGGGGAAAACTATTGCAGCCGAACTACCTTCTGCTTGCAGGAAATAAAGCAGAAAGCTCCTGGCTTTGCGTCCCTGACTCACATCAGGTTTGCCAACAACGATTCTGTTTTCAGAGTCCATTTCGGAAGCACAATGTTCCATTGGACCAGCCTCTGTTTTTATAGTATAGCACCGACATTTTTTAATGTCAACTCGTTTCGCGTTTTGTCAATACAATGATCGATATTTTCATGCACGCTTCACAAAAGCCCCCTCTTAAAAGTCATACTCATTCGTCAAATTTTGCAGAATTATGAATTTTTTGTATTTTTTCGGTGGACAAGCATCCGGCGGGAGTGCTACAATAGTCTTTGTTCTTTCCCGGCCGCTTGCGGGCGGCGGGAGTTTCACACACAAACAGGAGGAACTTTCATGTTCGAAAAAATCTTTCACCTGAAAGAAAACCACACCGACGTCAAGACCGAGGTCATGGCAGGCATCACCACCTTCATGACGATGGCCTACATCCTTGCGGTCAACCCCAGCATCCTTTCCGCTTCCGGCATGGATGCAAATGCCGTCCTGATCGCCACCTCTCTGGCATCCTTCGTCGGCACTGCCCTGATGGCTCTGCTGGCCAACTACCCCTTCGCGCTGGCTCCCGGCATGGGCCTGAACGCCTACTTTGCCTATACCGTCGTCCTCACGATGGGCTACAGCTGGCAGCTGGCCCTGATGGCCGTCTTTGTCGAGGGCATCATCTTCATCGTGCTGAGCCTGACCAACGTCCGTGAGGGCATCTTCAACGCCATCCCCATGACCCTCAAGAGCGCAGTCAGCGTGGGCATCGGCCTGTTCGTTGCCTTTGTCGGCCTGCAGAACGCAAAGCTCATCGTCAACAGCGACTCCACCCTCGTCACCTACCAGCACTTCAAGGGCGAGACCTTCTCCTCTGTGGGCGTGGGCGCCATCCTCGCACTGCTGGGCGTGGCCATCACCGCCATCCTGCTGGTGAAGAAGGTCAAGGGCGGCATCCTCTACGGCATCCTCATCACCTGGGTGCTGGGCATCGTCTGCGAGCTGACCGGCATCTATGTGCCGAACCCCGACGCCGGTATGTACTCCGTCATCCCCACCAGCTTCGTCAGCTTCGACTTCTCCGCTCTGGGCAAGACCTTTGGTCAGGTGTTCAAGACCGATTTCTCCGGCGTGGGCATCCTGAACTTCTTCGCCGTCATGTTCTCTTTCCTCTTCGTTGACCTGTTCGACACCCTTGGCACCCTCATCGGTGTTGCTTCCAAGGCCGATATGCTGGACGAGGAGGGCAAGCTTCCCCGCATCAAGGGCGCTCTGATGGCCGACTCCATCGCCACCTGCGCCGGCGCTGTGCTGGGTACTTCCACCACCACCACCTTCGTCGAGAGCGCTTCCGGCGTCACCGAGGGCGGCCGCACCGGCCTGACCTCCATGACCACCGGTATCCTCTTCCTGCTGGCCGTGGTATTCAGCCCCCTGTTCCTGACCATTCCTTCCTTTGCAACGGCTCCGGCCCTCATCATCGTGGGCTTCTACATGATGGGTTCTGCCATCAAGATCGACTTTTCCGACCCCAGCGAGGGCATTCCCGCCTTCCTGACCATCCTGGCTATGCCCACTGCCTACAGCATCTCTGAGGGCATCGCCATCGGCGTCATCTCCTGGACCATCGTCAATGTGGTCACCGGCAAGGCCAAGGAGAAGAAGATCAGCCCCCTCATGTATGTGCTGACCGTTCTCTTCATCCTGAAGTACGTCCTGCTGTAAAAAATCACTGCAAAGCAAAGGCCCTTCGCCGTCTGGCGAAGGGCCTTTTTCGTTGTACTCTGTCGAAATATATGATATACTCAGCTTGTGCTTACGGTTTCTTCTCCGTCCGCTTAATACGGAAGGAGGTGTAAGTATGGACGGGATTACCGCGTTTATCGTCGCAGTCCTCGCAGGAATCACAGACCATTGTGTTTGTAAGCTGCTCGACTACATGGTAGAGTTCTCTCGCAAGAAGCCCAAGCACTAAAAGCAGAAGCCCTTCGGTATCACTACTACCGGAGGGCTTCTCTCTTTTGCTTGTAAGTATGAATGGATTTTACTTACCGCGTTCTCGCAAGTTCAGTATACGTCATTCCCTGCACATTGTCAAGCAGCCGCCTACTTTTTATGATGCAGATGCACCTCGGGGATGGCCGCATTGTCGTAGTGGATGCTCTCCTTTTCGGGCGTTTCTTCCGTGTGGTGCTTCACCTTGCCGGTGTGGTATTCCGCATCTTAGCCGCCGAACAGCCCGAAAAAGCTGGTGTGGGTGAAGCCCAGCACCAGAAACAGGACGATGAGGGCGAACAGCACCCCGATGATGATGTCCATCTGGTGGACCGTCAGCGGGAATTTATCGTAGAGCTTCTCTTTCGGGTTGACGAAATCGGGGTCATTGTTGTTGAGGAGCGTTTTGCGGCCCTTCGGAGCCTCTGCACGGGCTGCTTCGAACTTGGCCTGCTCCTGTTCCAGCTGAGCTTCACGAGCTGCCAGAGCAGCTTCCCGCCGGGCCAGCTCCGCCTCGCGGGCGGTTTGTTCTTTTTCGGTCATAGTGTTTCTCCTGTTTTTAGATGAAGTTTTCCTTTTCGGGAAGGCTCTCCCTTTGGGAGAGCTGGCGCGTGAGCGCCTGAGAGGGCAAGCTCGGTGCGACAGAGCCTCCCTACAGCGATACACTGGCTCCTTGTCAAAAACCATGTTATCGCCATGCTTATGTTTCTCTGGCAGCATCCTTGCCCTCTCAGTCTCACTTCGTTCGCCAGCTCCCCCAAAGGGGGAGCCTCTGGCGTGTCGGTCAGGCTTCCACTGGACGAGCAAAGCACGATGTCTCGGAAACGGTAGTGCTCCGCTGTCTGGATTCACAGCAGATCGACAAAATAGATTTGTCCAGAAGTATCTGCCCTCTGTGGCAAGGCCCTCCCTTTTGCGTCCTATCAGACCTTCAGCGGTCAGCTCAAAGTTTCCCGGCTTGCCAATGGCTCTCCCTCTGGGAGAGCTGTCTGCGAAGCAGACTGAGAGGGCTGCTCTTATTATAACAAAGTGGGCCGCCCACTGCAACGAGTGGACGGCCCGATAGGCGCTCTCTTGGGGAAATTACTTCTTTGCGAGGTACTTGCGAATATCGATCGCAACAGCCACGATGATGACAAGGCCCTGCACGATGTAAGTGTAAGAAGAGTTGACGTTCATGAACTGCAGAGCGACCTTCATCAGCTCAAAGACCAGCACGCCGACGAGGATGCCGGGGACAGTACCGACACCGCCGGTGGTGGAGACGCCGCCGATGGTAGAAGCTGCGATAGCGTCCAGCTCATAGCCCATTGCAGTGTTGACGGATGCGCCGCCGGACTTTGCAGCCAGCAGGCAGCCTGCCAGACCGAACATGCAGGAGGCCAGGATGTAGATGCGGATCTTGGTGGCGTAAACATTGACACCGGCCACCTCAGCAGCAGCCTCGTTGCCGCCGATGGCGTACATATACTTGCCGTGACGGGTCTTGTTGTACAGGAACCAGAAGCAGCAGGCCACGAAGAGGGCGATGATGATCAGCACAGGAACACCGAAGAGGGTGTTGGAGGCCAGAGAGGTGAAGTCCTTGTTCAGAGAGCCGATGGGGGTACCGCCGGTGTAGACCAGGCAGATACCGTAGACCACCTGCTGCATACCCAGGGTAGCGATGAAGGGCTGGACCTTCAGGTAGCTGACCACGAGGCCGTTGCACAGACCCACGATGGCGCAGATGGCGATGACGAGGATGAAGACCACGGGGGTGGGCAGGGTGGGCAT
>NZ_CABVEW010000011.1:0-100654 GCF_902497445.1 Faecalibacterium sp. Marseille-P9312 | reverse complement strand
CCTGCTGAAAAATGCCGGGAAGTATGGCCTGACCTTCTCCAAGCACATCGAGGGAAAGTATCGCGGCTTCCGGGGCGTATGCGTCCACCCCGCCTTTGCTGCGGCATAAAACACACGAAAAGTGAAATTCTCCCGCCCTACGCGCCCCAAATCAGTAGTTTTGACTTGTTATCGCTGTTTTCTCCGGGCGCGTATCTGCCCTTTTCGGGCGGATGTGGGGCGGCAACACGCCCTTCGGGGCGGGAGAGAAGGCAAGATGCGCCCCAAAAGGGCGCATACAATTCAGCCATGCGCCCTATAAAATCAACACAGGAAGGTACTTTTGTGCGGTTTGGGGCGCGTGGGGCGCGTAAATTCAAGTTCTCGCACTTTTTTGGGCTGCTGCTTCGGGTCAGGAGCGGCAGGCCCTTACATATTTACCGGCCCACAGGGTGCAGCTCAACCGGAACTGCGCCGGGTCTGGAGAAGTGCAAAGGAGACATGCCTATGACGAATGTCCGCAAAAATTCCACCAAACTGACCTGTGAGGACTTGAAAATCGCGCCCGAATCCCCTACAATGAAATTGTCCGAAACCCCTGCCGTAGAACCTTCTGACCAGACCAGCAAAACCGTCCGACATGCCCCGCTCGTTTACCGGGTGGAAGAGATCGCCCAACTGTTGGCGATCTCCAACCGTGCTGCGTACAATCTGTGCAACACCACGAAAGACTTCAAGGTGATCCGCCTCGGTACCAGCATCCGGGTAAGCAAGCAGAGCTTTGACGATTGGTTTGCTGCGGTCTGAGGGAGGGAACATCTATGGCATCTATTATGAAACGTGGCAACACGTATTCCGTCCGATACAACTACAAAGATCATGCTGGCAAGCCCTGCAAGGGCTGGGAAACCTTCAAGACCAAGGCCGAAGCGCAGGAGCGCAAGATCACGGTGGAGAAGGAACTGCTGGATGGTACCTTCCTCGTGCCCGACACCATGACGGTCGAGGAGATGCTGTACAAGTGGATCCCCATTCAGTCCAGCAAACACAAGTGGTCTCCCAAGACCTACACCCAATCTGTGGCGATGGTGCAGAACCTCATCGTGCCGTATATCGGAAAGCGGAAGGTGCAAGACCTCCGCACCTATGACATTGAGCAGTTCTACGCCACCCTGAGCCAGACCCCCTGCGGCCAGTACGTTCACGGCGAGAAGCAGGAGCTGACGGAAAATCAGAAGAAACGGCTGTTATCCAGCACGTCCATTCACGAAGTCCACACGCTCCTGAAAACTGCCTTTTCGTATGCCGTTGACTGGGATCTGATCCACAAATCGCCTACTCCCCGTGAAGCCCCCAAAATTAACACCGAAGAACGCACCATCTGGGATGAGCGCACCATGTTGGCGGCACTGCAGACCATCGAAAACCCCGCCCTGCATCTGGCGGTGCACATGAGCATGATCCTCTCCTTGCGAGAGGGTGAGATCCTCGGCTTGCAGCCGGGAGACCTCGACTTTGATGCAGCAGACGGACGGGGAACCATTTCAGTGAACAAAGCCCTGCAGCGTGCCGACAAGGTCGCCTTGTCCAAGATTGATCCTACCCAGATCTACCACACCTTCCCGGACAGACGGGAGGGGAGCAAGTCCTCGCTGATCCTCAAGCGGACTAAGACCAAAAAGTCCAACCGCATCCTGTACATGACCAAGCCCTTGAAAGAGGAGCTTCTGGCATGGCTGGAAAAGATGAAGCAGGACGAGCAGAGCGCCCCGGAAAAGTACAGCAACTGCGGTCAGCTGTTCCGCTTACCAGACGGCTTACCCATTGCCCCGGACGTTCTGACCAAGTGGTATCGTATGTGGCGGGCAGAGCACCCGGAGTTTGAGAAGATCGTGTTCCACGGTCTGCGCCACTCCAGTGCCACCTACCAGCTGCTGCAATCTGGCGGTGACTTCAAATCGGTGCAGGGTAATACCGGTCACGCAACCGCCACCGTCCTGATGGACACCTACGCCCACACGCAGGACAAACCCCGGTTGGAGTTAACCGAGAAGATCGAAGCCGACTTCTACACGCAGGACGTAGTAGATGCAAAGCCGCAGGAACCCCCGGAAAACAAAACGCCGGTGGCAACAAAAATCACGGGTAAAATGATCCTTGAAGCCATCCGGCAGATGGATGCAGAGGAACGCCGCGAGCTGACGCGGGTGCTCTTCGCGTAAAAGATTCTTTTTTATGCAGCGAAATACACGCTGTGCAAGCGATGCAAAGAGTTCATGGCTTTTTTGTAAAGTGTGCAGGAGATGTGCAAAAGTGTGCAGAACCTGCCAGGAAAACAAAAAAGCCATGAAATCTTTCGATTTCACGGCATTTTCTGGTGCGATGGAAGGGACTCGAACCCCCGGCCTACTGATTCGTAGTCAGTCACTCTATCCAGCTGAGCTACCAACGCATACGTTCCGTTCGGAACATGATGTATTTTATCATTCATCCGGGGTTTTGTCAACACTTTTTCGGAAATATTTTTGAGATTTCCGAGAAAGAACGTCTTTTCATCCACTTTTCTTTCATTTTCTATCCATCAGCCCTGCTCTGCGAGGGTCTGGGCGATGCGGACGCCGGTGGGCGTGGCGGCAAGACCGCCCTGACCGGTCTCCCGGAGGTCGGGGGAGAGGAGGCTGCCCACGCGGCCCATGGCGTCGATGACCTCATCACAGGGGATGGCGTAGTCCACCCCGGCAAGGGCCATATTCGCACAGGAGACGGCGTTCACGGCGCCGACGACATTCCGCTTGACGCAGGGAACTTCCACGAGGCCGGCCACGGGGTCACAGACGAGGCCCAGCAGGTTGCCCAGAGCCATTGCGGCGGCAGCGGCGCACTGCTCGGGTGCGCCGCCCTTGAGGTGGCAGAGAGCGGCGGCGGCCATCGCGCTGGCAGCGCCCACCTCGGCCTGACAGCCGCCCTCCGCGCCCGCGAGAGTGGCGCGGGCCGCGATGACCTGACCGAACCCGGCGGCGACATAGAGGGCGTCGCAGATGGACTCTTCGTCGGCCTCGCCGCTGCGGGCCAGCGGCAGCAGAACAGCGGGCAGGACGCCGCAGCTGCCCGCCGTGGGGGCAGCGACGATGCGCTTCATGCAGGCGTTGCACTCGGCGGTCTTGAGAGCTTCGGCAGTCACTGCGGCGAGGTAATCGCCGCCAAGGCTCTTTCCTTCTTGATGGGCCTGCTCCACCTTGGCCGCGTCGCCGCCCGAAAGGCCGCTTCGGCTGCGCTGGGCCGGGTCATAGTCCCGGCTGGTGGCCTGCATCACCTGCCAGAGGTGGTGCATCATCTCCCGGCTGTGGGCCTCGGTGAGGCGGCTCTCGGCTAAATCGCTGCGGAGGATGGCCTCCGAAAGGGAAATATTCTGGCTGCGGGCAGCGGCCAGCATCTCTTCACAGGATAAAAACGACACTTCTCAGCCCTCCTCGCATTCTTCCGGCTCGTCGATGTTCAGGCAGGTGACTTTGCGGATGCCCGGCATCACGGCCATCTGCTGTTCCAGCACGTGGGGGATATGGGAGTCGCATTCCAGCACCATAACGGCGTAGCCGCCCGTCGCGGCGCGGAACACCTGCATGGATGCGATGTTGATGCGGCGCTGGGCCAGCGACATCGTGACCTCGGCGATGCAGCCGGGGGTGTCCTCGTTATGGATGATAAGGGTGTTGCTGTCCCCGCCAAAGTCGGCAGGCACACCGTCGATCTCCGTCACGCGGATGCGTCCGCCGCCCACAGAGGCCGCCTTCAGGACGAGGGTCCGGCCCGCCTTACTCTTTAAGGTAAGCACCGCCGTATTCGGGTGGGCGGCACGGAGCTCCACCGGATGGATGGTGAACTTCATGCCGGCCTCCTCGGCCAGCGCGAAGCTGTCGGGCAGGCGGGGGTCGTCCGGGCGGAGACCCAGCAGGCCCGCCACCAGCGCACGGTCGGTGCCGTGGCCCCGGCCTGTGGTGGCAAAGCTGCCGTAGAGCCCAATGTCCGCCTCGGCGGGGACGTCGCCCAGCAGCTTCTGAGCCGTATATCCAATGCGGGCCGCACCCGCCGTATGGCTGGAGGAGGGGCCGATCATCACCGGCCCGAGAACGTCGAACAGACGCATGAGGTGTACACTTCCTTTCGTTTTGCAGCGCCCGGGACCCCATTCGCTGACAAAAGAACAGATTTTCTTTCTTTTTATTATACCGCTTTTGAGCTTATTGTGCTATAATAACTTCATAATGTTTTGAATCTTGCCCTTTCAGGGGGCAGCACGGAGGGTAGAACCTATGAAACTGGTAAGCGTGGAAACTCCCGAAAAGAGTGTCTGCAAAATGACTTTCAGCGCTTCGGCTGAGGAGCTGGAAGCTGCGTCCAACGCCGTGTACGAGCGCACCCGCGCAACGTACACCATCAAGGGCTTTGCCAAGGGCGAGGCTGACCGCGCCCAGATCGAGGCCGACCGCGGCGAGCACACCTTCTGGTACGACGCCATCAACGATTTGATGGACAAGGACGTCCCGGCCCTGTACAACGCAGCGATGGCAGAACACGGCTTCCACGCTGTGGACGAGCCGGTCTACGACCTGGTCAGCGTGAAGAAGGACGAGGGCTTTGTGGCCACTGCCACCACCGCCCTGCAGCCTGAGCTGAACCTGACCCAGACCACCGGCTTCAAGACCGAGTGCGTCACCCCGGAAGTCACCGACAAGGAGATCGACGCTGTGCTGGAGCGCCGCCGCGCCATGGCCGCTGAGCTGGTGCCTCACAAGGGTCCGGCCGTCAAGGGCAACATCGTCCACATCGACTACGAGGGCCTGCTGGAAGGCAAGCCCTTCAACGGCGGCACCGCCCAGAACCAGACCCTGCAGCTGGGCAGCGGCCGGATGATCCCCGGCTTCGAGGAAGGCATCCTCGGTCACAAGGGCGGCGAGGAGTTCGACATCTTCGTCACCTTCCCGGCCCGCTACCACGCCAAGGACCTGGCCGGCAAGCCCGTGGTCTTCAAAATCAAGCTGCACGACGTCTGTGTCCGCCAGCTGCCCGCTCTGAACAGCGATTTTGCCAAGAAGGCTGCCAATGTGGACACCATGGACGAGTTCCGCGCCCAGATCCGTCAGCAGCTCCACGACAACAAACACGCCGCCGCGCTCAACCGCGCCAAGGACGCCATCCTCACCCAGCTGGCCGCAGCCGCTGAGGGCGAGCTGCCCAGCGTTCTCGTCGAGAGCGCCTATCAGCAGGAGATGGAGCAGATCCAGCAGCAGCTGCAGATGCAGCGCCTGAGCCTCGACCGCTACCTGAGCCAGATCCATCAGACCCGCGAGAGCTTCACTGCCGCTGTCCACACTGCTGCGGAGAAGAACACCCGCGCCCGGATGGCCCTGCTGCAGATCGCTCAGAACGAGAACCTCGTCCCCACTGAGGAGGACATCGACAAGACCCTGTCCGAGCGCGCTGAGCGCACCAAGAAGACCCTCGAGGAAGTCAAGGCTGCATCCAACGTGGAGGCCATCCGCCGCAACGAGGGCATCCGCCGCGCTGCCGACTATGTCATCGAGCACTCCACCATCGAAGAAAAATAATTTATCCTGCTTTTGCGCCTGCACCACTGTGCAGGCGTTTTTTATTGTTCATTTTTTCTCTCTTGACTTTTTTTCTCTGCTGCGGTATTTTTAGGGTGAGAAATTCTATCCGGGCTGCAGCTGCGGCCCGGACGGATAAAGTAAAATCTTCTGCGGGACATTCCGCTTATCTATTTTATTGCGACAGGAGGTTTTCCTTATGAAAAAGTTTCTTCTCGCTCTTCTGACAGCTGTCACGGCGGCTGCGCTCTTCTGCGGCGCGGCGGCATCTGTGGCCACTTACAGCGCCAGCTATGACGCACCGGCCGGCATCAACGCCATCGTGGTGCAGGACAACAGCGCTGCGGTCATTCTGCAGGCCGCCGACATCGACCACGTCCGCGCCAATTACACCTACACCTCGAGCTACGCCTTTGAAAGCTCCAAGCTCTACGACTTCACGGTGGCGGGCAGCACCCTCACCGTGACCAAGACCCGGGAGCCCAACGCTTCCCTCATCATCCAGAGTGAGGACACCCGCAGCTGCACCCTGACGCTGCAGGTACCCCGCCAGACGCTGGCAAACATCACCGTCAGCACCACCAACGACAGCATCACGCTGGACGGCGTTTCGGCACAGACCGCCAGCCTCACCACCGACAATGGCCGCATCGAGGTGTCGAACTTCAACGGCTCCACCCTGAGCGGCACCACCCGCAACGGCAAGATCACCATGAGCGGCGTCACCTCCCAGAATGTGGCCGCCACCATCCAGAACAGCGGCACCCTCAAGCTGGAAAACATCTCTGCCAACATCTGCAACGCCAAGGTGCAGAACGGCAGCATCACCGGCTCTGTGATCGGCAGCGGCAGCTCTTACGGCTTTGATCTGGCCGCAGGCGGCGGCAAGATCCGCGTCTCCGACGCCAGCGACAAGAACTTCCTCTTCTTCGGCAAGGACACCCTGCAGCAGAATGCAGATGCCCCCAACAAGCTGAACCTCGCCACCAAGAACGGCGACGTTGAGGTCGAGTTCGTCCGTTAAAAGAACATTCAAAATGCCTGTGCAGCATCTGCCGCACAGGCATTTCTTTTTGTCCGGATACGGTCAGCTGAGCCAGTTGAATCCCATGACCACCACGCCGAGGATAAAACGTTCATGCTTCTCCTTCCAGAATGGCGTCCAGATTCTCATTTATAATGTCCATCGTCTCGAAGAACGCCTTTCGCTGTGCTTCATTGGTGTGTTCCAGCAGACGTGCGCCAAATTCCTCCTGCAAGGCCCGGCCCTGCTCGATGATGGGGCAGGCTTTTTCGGTGCAGCGCAGCAGGGTGCGGCGGCGGTCGCCGGGGTCAGCCTCGCGGACGAGGTAGCCCTCCTGCACCAGACGGTCTACGTTCACCGAGACGAGGTTTGCTTTCAGTTTGCGCACCTCTACCACGTCGCTGGCGGTCTGGTAGCCGGGGTTGTTGGCGAGGAACATCAGGATGTCAAAAGCCGTCTGGGGCAGATGGAGCTTCTGGCACAGGGGCTTGCAGAGGGCGGCGTAAGCCGCCGAGGTCTTTCGCCCAAATTCGATGCCCGGGGTATTCATGGGACGCCTCCTTGTGATTCAAAATTGTATCATTCAAATTTGAAGTAATAATAGCACAAAAACGCAGCGATTGTCAAGAGAAAAGGAGCGGCCCGCATCTTGCAGGCCGCTCCCTGTTTCCGTTTTCTTTACAGCATCATGATGAGCCGCGTGCCGAAGGCCGCCAGCCATGCTACGATGCACTGATTTGCCACCATGATAAGCGCCCACTTGCCGCCCAGCTCCCGCTTGACCGAGGCCACCGCCGCGATGCAGGGCGTATAGAGCAGGCAGAACACCAGCAGGGGTGCAGCCGCCGCCGGGGACAGCGCGGCGGCAAAGGCCGCAGAGGAGCCATAGAGGATGGTGAGGGTCGAAACGACGCTCTCCTTGGCCATAAAGCCGGTGATCAGGGCCGTAGACACCCGCCAGTCGGCAAAGCCCAGTGGCGCAAACAGCGGCGCGATACCGCTGGCCAGCCATGCAAGGATGCTCTGCTGCGGGTCAGCGGTGAGGCTGAGCCGCAGGTCGAAGCTCTGCAGGAACCAGATGATGATGGTCGCCACAAAGATGACCGTAAAGGCGCGCTGGAGGAAATCGCGGGCCTTTTCCCAGAGCAGCTGGACCACATTCTTGAGGCCGGGCAGGCGGTAGTTGGGCAGCTCCATCACAAAGGGGACGGCCTCGCCCTTAAAGACACTGCTCTTCAGCAGGATGGCCATCAGAATGCCCACCGCAATGCCGAGGAAATAGAGGCTGACCATCACCAGAGCCGCGTGCTCCGGGAAGAAGGCCGCCGCAAACAGGCTGTAGATGGGCAGCTTGGCCGAGCAGCTCATAAAGGGGGTGAGCAGGATGGTCATTTTGCGGTCGCGCTCCGAGGGCAGGGTGCGGCTGGCCATGACGCCGGGGACGGTGCAGCCGAAGCCGATGAGCATTGGCACGATGCTGCGCCCCGAGAGGCCGATGCGGCGGAGAAGCTTATCCATCACGAATGCCACGCGGGCCATGTATCCGGTATCCTCCAGCAGAGAGAGGAAGAAAAACAGGGTCACGATGATGGGCAGGAAGCTCAACACGCTGCCCACACCGGTGAAGATGCCGTCGATGACCAGCGAGTGGACGGCTGCGTTGACGTTCCACGCCGTGAGGGTGGAGTCCACCGCGGCGGTCAGGGCATCAATGCCCATTTCCAGCAGGTTCTGGAGCGCCAGACCGATGACGCCGAAGGTGAGGTAGAACACCAGCGCCATGATGCCCACAAAGGCCGGGATGGCGGTATAGCGGCCCGTGAGGAACCGGTCGATCCGGGCCGAGCGGAGCTGTTCCTTGCTCTGGCGGGGCTTCACGACGGTCTGATCCACCAGCTGGTGGATGAAGTGGAACCGCATATCCGCGATGGCGGCGGCGCGGTCCAGACCCCGCTCCTGCTCCATCTGGACGATGATGTGCTCGATCATCTCTTTTTCGTTCTGGTCGAGCTTCAGGGCCGCCTCGATGCGCTGGTCGCCCTCCACGAGCTTTGTGGCCGCAAAGCGCACCGGGATGCCTGCGGCCTTGGCATGATCCTCGATCAGGTGGATGATGCCGTGGATGCAGCGGTGGACTGCGCCGCCGTGATCCTCCTCGCCGCAGAAATCCATCCGGCCCGGCCGCTCCTGATACTTTGCGACATGGAGCGCATGATCCACCAGCTCGTCCACGCCCTCGTTCTTTGCCGCAGAGATGGGCACGACCGGGATGCCCAGCATGGCCTCCATCTTATTGATGCGGACAGTGCCGCCGTTGCCGCGCATCTCGTCCATCATGTTCAGCGCCAGCACCATCGGCGTATCCAGCTCCATGAGCTGCATGGTGAGGTACAGATTCCTCTCGATGTTGGTGGCGTCCACGATATTGATGATGCCCGTGGGCTTCTCGCCGATGATGAACTGCCGGGTCACGATCTCCTCGCTGGTATAGGGCGACATGGAGTAGATGCCGGGCAGGTCTGTGACCTCCGTATTCGGGTTGTTCCGGATCGCACCGCTCTTGCGGTCCACCGTCACACCCGGGAAATTGCCGACGTGCTGGTTGGAGCCGGTGAGCTGGTTGAAGAGGGTCGTCTTGCCGCAGTTCTGGTTGCCCGCCAGCGCAAAGGTAAGGGTCGTGCCGTCGGGCAGAGGGTTCTCGCCCTTTTTGGTGTGGTATCGTCCGCCTTCGCCGAGGCCCGGGTGCTCCACCGGCTTTTCACTTTCTGCCGCCGCCTTTTTTACCGCCGGGGCTTTGGCCAGAGTGACCCCGATGCGGGCGGCATCGTCCAGCCGGAGGGTCAGCTCGTAGCCGTGGATGCTCAGCTCCATCGGGTCGCCCATCGGGGCAAATTTGACCAGCGTGACCTCCTCACCGGGGATCAGCCCCATATCCAGAAAATGCTGCCGCAGAGCGCCTTCGCCGCCCACGGTCCCGACCACGGCAGTCTCGCCGATGTTCAAATCTTTCAACGTCATATGGAATGTTCCTCTCGAGCGCGTTTGTTAGTTTGCATTAACAACAGTAATATAGGCTAACTTTCCGGCGTTGTCAAGAGAAACAGGGCTGTTCTGAACTGTTCTCTGAAAAAAATCATGCCGCCATCCTCGAATATCCGAAAAAGTGCAAAAAATAAGAGCCTGTACCCGGGAAGTACCCGCCGTACAGGCTCTTATCGTTTTTTTATTCAGTTCGCGGTGTGGTAGCCGTCAGGGTTCTTCTTCTGCCAGTTCCAGCTGTCGGCGCACATCTCCTCGATGCCGTACTCAGCCACCCAGCCAAGCTCATTCCTGGCCTTGGTGGGGTCAGCATAGCACTCGGCGATGTCGCCGGGGCGGCGGGCATCGATGACGTAGGGGATGGGCTTGCCGCAGGCCTTCTCGAAGGCGTGGATGACATCCAGCACGCTGTAACCCTTGCCGGTGCCGAGGTTGCAGATGAAGAGGCCGCAGTTCGTTTCCAGCTTCTTGATGGCGCAGACATGGCCGCGGGCCAGGTCCACGACATGGATGTAGTCGCGGACGCCGGTGCCGTCGGGGGTGGGGTAGTCATTGCCGAAGACATGGACCTTTTCCAGCTTGCCCACAGCCACCTTGGCGATGTAGGGCATGAGGTTGTTGGGGATGCCGTTGGGGTCCTCGCCGATGAGGCCGGACTTGTGGGCGCCGATGGGGTTGAAGTAGCGCAGCAGAGCCACGTTCAGGGTGGGGTCAGCCTTGCAGACATCGGTGAGGATGCGCTCGGTCATGGCCTTGGTGGTGCCGTAGGGGTTGGTGGTGGCACCCACGGGGAAGTCCTCGGTGATCGGCACACTGGCGGGGTCGCCGTAGACGGTGGCGGAAGAGCTGAACACGAAGTTGTGGCAGTTGTGCCTGCGCATCACATCCAGGATGACCAGCGTGCAGTTGAGGTTATTGTAGTAGTATTCGATGGGCTTGGACACGCTCTCGCCGACGGCCTTATAGGCTGCGAACTGGATGACCGCCGTGATGTCGGGACACTCGGCGAAGATCTTCTCCACATCCTCGTGTTTGGTCATATCGGCCTGATAGAAGCGGAAGTCCTTGCCGGTGATCTGCTTGACGCGGTCGAGGACCACAGGGGATGCATTATAGTAATTGTCCGCCACGACGACGTCGTAGCCGGCATTCAGAAGCTCGATGCAGGTGTGGCTGCCGATGTAGCCTGCGCCGCCGGAAACCAAAATAGCCATGTCCAGTACCTCTCTTGTTCCAAATGTTGCTTCGCACAGAGCCCTTGTGCTCTGCCTGCCTAAAGGATACCGCTTTTTGCACAGAGAATCAAGTACCGGCTTTTTTATGAAAATGTATTTTTGTTGCATCTTTTCAGCCAGTCTGATGAACTGCAAAGATTTTTAGTCCGCAAGGCATGGAGAGGACACGCAAAAAACAGCAAAGGGCAGCTCCTGCAAGAGAGCTGCCCTTTGCTGTGGCTGATATTTGCTTACAAACGGCCGCACTGACGGCCGGTGAAGAAGCGGAGCGTAGTGTTGGCGCGGAAGACTTTGCCCGCCCGCAGCACCGTCGTCGGGAACTCCGGGTGAGAGGGGCTGCAGGGGAAGTGCTGGGTCTCAAGGGCAAAGCCGCCGTACTTTTCCAGCGGGACGCCGCCCTTGCCGGGGGAGGGGCAGTTCTGCAGGAAGTTGCCGGTGTAGAGCTGGATGCCCGGCTGGGTGGTGTACATCTTCATGCTGATGCCGGTCTTGTCGCTGGACGCCCAGGCGCAGAGGCTCTGGCTGGCACCCCGGGGCCGGTCGAGGACATAGCAGTGGTCGAAGCCGCCGCCCGCCATGGTGGTCTGGTAGAAGCCGGTGTCGAGGTCGCGTCCCAGAGGCTTTCCGGTGCGGAAGTCCATCGGCGTACCGTCCACGGGCAGGATCTTGCCCGTGGGGCAGGTCTCGTTGTTGCCCTCGAGGTAGTTGGAAGCGTAAATGCGGAGCTTCTGGCCCAGCACATTGCCGCCGCCGTCGAGGTTGAAGTAGGTGTGGTTGGTCAGGTTGATGATGGTGTCCTCGTCGGTGGACACACGGTAGTCCATCCGCAGGGTGTTGTCCGGCGTGAGGATATACCGCACACTGACCTTCAGATTTCCGGGGAAACCGTCTTCGCCCGCCGGGCTTTCGGTCTCCATCAAAAGGGTGTCGCCGAACATCTTCACATCGTAAATTTTGCGGGGGAAGGTGCCGTGCAGGTGATTTTTGCCATTGTTGGCTTCCAGCTTGTAGGTCTTGCCGCTGAGAGAAAATTCCGCATTTTCAATGCGGTTGGCGTACCGGCCCACGAACGCACCGCAGCAGGTGCTGCCGGATGAGTTGAAATCCGCCTCATAGTCGGCGAGGGTGTCGTGTCCGACGACCACATCCACCGGACCCGTTTTTGTAGGGACGAAGAGATTTTTGATCACACAGCCATAGTTCAGCACGCTGATCTCAAGTCCACCGGGATTGGAGATGATATATTCATCCACCTTATCGCCGTTTTTGGTCACACCAAAGGGCTTGGAGCGGAACTGTGCCATAAGGCTCGCCTCCTTCTTCATTATTTTCGGTCAGGGCAGCGCAGCCCCAACCTCGTCCATAATTATGATTATAGCACAGTTTTCCAGACTTGTGTGAGAATGCTTTTAGATTTATCTTCCAAAATTTCGAGAGATTTTTTGGACATATTGCCTCCCTCTCCGTCACCTTCGGTGACACTGCCCGGGTTGCGGCTCCCAGCGTCTGCTTCGCTGCCGCTCGCATCCTGCTGGCCGCGGCCCCAACAGCTCCTCCCTGTTTCCGCCGCTGGCGGCGGTCGTCGCCGTTGCTCCCAAAGGGAGAGCCATTGGCATGACGGTCAGGTCTGAGCTGCCCGCTTGGGGACCACTGTGGCGCAAAAGAGCGGGCCCTGCTATCCCCGATAGGCGGTGCTTGCCCGGCGCGCCCCGGACGCTGCTGCTATCAGGGAACAAAAGAAACCGCCGCACGGTGACCGTGCAGCGGTTTCGGGGCAGATACTTATTCTATGGGGGCTCAGAAAGCCCAGACCACGGTAGGCGGCTTATTTTTCGTAGATGACGATTATGTAGCAGTAGGTATCACCGCCGTCCTGCACACGGTGGACGGCCACCCTTACGCTCTTCCAATTCGGGTCATAGTTGGAGTAAACACTCACGCCGTTCATGCAGTTATGGATCACATAGGCAGCCTGGGTGGTGGCATTGCCCGCCGACTCGGGCATTTTTGCCGCATAAAACCGCACGTTGACGCTGGTGCTGTAATCATTCAGCGCATTTTTCAGCATGGCAACACCGTCAGCGCTGGAGTCGTAGAAATACTCGCTCGCAACTCTGTTGGCCAGATAACCGGTAGAGTTGAACCATTTTGCCTTGTTTGCCCGGAAGTCTGCATCGATCTTCTCAAAGACAGCCGGGGAGACATCGTAGGTCACCTTCATGTCAGGTTTTCCCATCTGGCCCCGGAGATAATCTCCGTAGGCCTTTTCCATGGCACGCTCGGTCACCTTGCCGCCGCAGCCGGTAAGCAGGGTCAGTGCCATCATGGCCGCAAGAGCCAGAGACAGGATACGGTTGAGTCGTTTCATAGTATGATTCCTCCCTATAATATAGCGGTGTTCAAACGAAACATCGACACCTTTTTCCTATTGTACCCCCCCCCCCCCTGCCTTGTCAATAGGTTATCGCTGAATGTTCCCGCCACTGACATGATTCTACCCAGAACGGCGCCGGGCTGGGCCTTCCGGGCGCCCCCCGGCAGGCCCAGCCCAAAAAAGAAACCGCCGCACGGTGACCGTGCAGCGGTTTCGGGGCAGATACTTATTCTATATAGATAGGAGATAGCCTCAGGTCTCCGGCTGGGCCGCGGCGGCGTTCGACTGCGCGATATACTCGGCGGCATCGTCGGGGATGTCGTCCATCCCGTCGTCACCCACATCGACCACCAGCGGCGGCTTCTTGAAGAGGATGTCGTAGAGGATGGGGACGATGTACAGGGTCATCAGGGTGGCATAGCTCAGGCCGCAGATGATGACGATGGCCATGCCGCTCATGAGCTGGCTCGCCATATCGTTGCTGAACACCATCTGCAGCATGGCCAGAACGGTGGTCAGGGTGGTCATGAGGATAGGACGCATACGGGTCTTGCCGGTGGCGACAAGGGCCGCACGGCGCTCCAGACCGCCCAGACGCAGCTGGTTGGCGTAGTCCACGAAAACGATGCCGTTGTTGACGACGGTACCCATCAGGACGATGAAGCCCATCAGGGAGATCATGGTCAGCTGCTGGCCGGTGACCAGCATACCCAGCAGGCCGCCGGTGAAGGCCAGCGGCACCGTGAACAGGACGATGAAGGGGGACAGCAGGCTCTGGAACTGAGCCACCATGACCAGATAGACGAAGGGCAGGGCCAGAGCCATCCACTGCACCATCTCGTCGACCATCAGGTTGACGGTGGAGGACTCGCCGCCCAGCGAGAAGGAGCAGCCCTCGGGCATCTCATCGGTGAGGGCGAAGGCGTCCAGCGTCTTCTGCAGCACGCGGGACTGGACCGTGGTGTTGTAGCCGTCCAGCGTGTCTGCCGTCACCGTGATGTAGCGGGTCTGGTTCTCGCTGGTGATGGAGTCGGGGGCAGTACCCGTCGTCCAGGAAGCAATATCGCCCAGCGTGCAGGTGCCGGTGGTGGTGGTGCCGGTGGCGTCCATGACGCTGGTGGTGAAGGTCATGTCCATCATGTTTTCCTTGGTCATAGGATCAAGATTATCGCTGATCTGGACTTTCATGGTGGAGCCGTCTACCGTGACGGGCGTCTCCGCCGTCGTGGTGGTGGTGAGCTTGGCGGCGATCTGCTGGTAGACCTGCGCAACCGTCAGGCCATAGGCGCGGACCTTGTCGCGGTCGATGTCCAGATTGATGGTCGCATCGCCCTGACCGAGGCCGGTGGCGGCATTGGCGAAGCCCTCGGTGTCGTTGACCATCTGGACGACCTTATCGCCCAGTGCGGTAATGGTATCGGCGTCGGGGCCGTAGATCTTGACAGAGAGGCCGCTGCTCAGCTGGCTGGTCAGGTCCTGCATGCCGCTGATCTCGACGGTGCCGGTGCAGTTCCCGACGCCGGAAACGGCATCTTTCAGGGCCTGCTCCACGGCGGCGATCCGGGTGGAGGACAGGGACTGGTCCAGCATGACGTTGAACCGATAGCTGCCGTAGCTGTTGGCGGCGCTCAGCAGGTCGGTGATGGCGCTGGGCAGGCCCAGCTGGCCGATGTCGATGCCGGCCACAGTGGTATCGGTGGTGACGCCCACCTCTTCCACGCCGTCCACGGCCATGACGGCCTCGACGACCTGTCCGGCCACACCGTAGGATTCCTCTTTGGTCAGGCCGTCGTCGGTGGAGAGGGCGATGGTGGCCTCATTGCTGGAAATTTCGGGCAGAAGGACGACGCCCATGGAGAAGACCTTCCAGCCGCAGAAGGCCAGCAGGACGACTGCAGCCAGCAGCGGCAGAGCGCGGTGCTGCAGGCACCACTCGAGGCTGTGGGCATACTTATCCTGGATCTTTTCGAACCAGACCAGACGCTTCGGCTCAGCCTTTTTCAGGACGGTGGAAGCAGCGGCAGGCACGACAGTGATGGCCACGATGAGAGAGGCCATCAGGCAGTAGCCGATGCACATGGACATGGGCTGCAGCAGGCTGCGCACCGTGCCGGAGGCGAACACCACCGGCAGGAAGACACAGACCGAAGTAAGGGTAGAGGCTACCACCGACATGCCTACCTGACGAGCACCCTGCACGGCGGCGCGGGCCGCCGGTACGCCCCGGCCCCGCAGACGGTAGATGTTCTCGATGACGACCACCGAGTTGTCCACCAGCATACCGACGCCCAGCGACAGGCCCGCCAGCGTCATGATGTTCATGTCGAGGCCGGTGAAGTACATCAGAACGACGGCGAACAGGACGGACAGCGGGATGCTGACGCCGACCACGAGGGTGGGCTTGATGTCCTTCAGGAAGATGGCCAGCACGATGATGGCCAGCGCAGCGCCCACCAGCATACTGCTGATGATGCTGTTGACGATGATGGTGATGTAGTTGCCCTGATTGGACAGGACGACGACGTGAAGGTCAGAATACTGAGCCTGCAGCTCTTTGAAGGCATTCAGGCAGCCGTCCGAGACGCTGCTGGCGCTGGAATTGGCGTTGCGGAAAATTTTCAGCACCACGGCCCGCTCCCCGTTCAGGCGGGTATAGCTGGCCTCGGCGTTGTCGATGACGGCCACGTCGGCCACATCGGAGAGGCGGACATCGCCGAAGCCATCGACGTGGAGCAGAAGTGCGCCCTCGATGTCCGAAACGCTGTCGTACTCTTCGCCGACCTTCAGCAGCCAGGACTCGCCGCTCTTATCGGCGACGTAGCCGGCAGGCATCGAGAAGTTCTGAGCGTAGATGAGCTGGGCGAGGGTCTTGATGTCCAGCTGCTTGGCCACATCGGCGCTGGCAAGGGCCTTTTCCTTGGTCTCCTCGTAGAGCTGCTTGGCGTCTTCCAGCTGGTTCTCGTAGTCCTTCAGCTTCTCCCGGGCCTCGGTGAACTGCATATAGGCACTGAGCTGCTGGCTGGAATAGTTGCCCAGAGCGACGGAGAACTGGTTCATCAGGCCGGGGACATTGTCCATGGCTTTGATGACCTCGTCCAGAGTCTTATAAATGGTGCTCAAGCTGTTGGAGACTTCCAGCTCGTCGGCAAGGTCGGAGACGGTGCCGTCGCTGGTTCCCAGACGGCCCTGCAGCTCCTGCAGAGCGGCGGTGAGCTTATCGGTGATGTCGCGCAGCTCGCCGACGATCTCGATGAGGGAGTCGATGTCCCGCATACCGGTCTGGTTGAACTGGTCCACGACCCGCTGCAGGCCGTCGCGGACGTCGATGAGGGCCTGCTGGATCTCCGGCTCATTGACCACGCCGATGAGCTGGTTGATGCTGCTCAGCAAAGCCTGCGCCTGGTCGCGCACGACGGTGACGGCGTCGGCCACCTCCGTACCCATCTGGGCCATGACCGTATCGGAGACCGTGTCGCCAAAGTTTTTCAGCTGTTTTTCGTACTCGGCACGGCCTGCGGCGATCTGGGCCTCGGCGTCATCGAGCTGGGCGCGGGCGTCGGCCAGCTGGGTGTCGATGAGCTCCAGCAGGCGGGCGTTCACTTCGTCTATCTTATCCTGATTCAGCTGCACCTGCACCATCTTTTCGATGAGGCCGTTGGCCGACACGCTGGAAACGCCGCCGGTGCGGCCCACATAAGGCACGAGGGTGTTATCCACGAAGTCCGACAGATCGTAGACATCGCTGCCCTCCCGGCTGACAGCCGCCGTCATAAAGGCGTTCATGTTCAGGCTGTACTCGATGATGGAGGGGGTCAGACAGGTGCCGGGCAGGCTGGACGCGGTCTGGTCCACCTTGTTGGAGGTCTTGACCATCGCGCTGTTCATGTCGGTGCCTTCGGCGAATTTCATGAGCAGAAGGCTGTAGTTTTCTGCCGAGGTCGCCGTGATGCTCTCGACGCCGGACACTGTACCCAGCGCGTTCTCCATCACATCGGAGACTTCTGACTCCACACGCTCCGGGCTGGCACCGGGGTAGACGGTGACCACCATGAGGTATGGCGTGCTGATGTCGGGCAGAAGGTTCGTCTGCAGGTTCGTGATGGACACGAAGCCCAGCAGCAGGACCATGATGACCGCAACAAGGATGGTGAACGGCTTTTTGACACTGAATTTTTCCATGATTTCCTATCCATTTCTTTTTTATGCCGCCGCGCGGCAAAAGGTACGCCGCAACCACGGCAGCACCCTCTGAACGCTTCTTATCGTTCCTATTATACACGAGGGAATCTCCCTTGCAATAGTCCTGAAGTTAATATTTAACAAAACTTTCCTTAATCCACCTTCGTTTAGGAAGTCAATGGGAAGATCCCGGCTACTTTCTTGCCATATTTCGTGGAAATACGGGCCGGATTATGCTATACTAGAATGCAGAATGGAATTTTATCGCAATTTCAGGCACAGCGCCTATCCAGACTGCTCAAGGCCCATGTTCCGGGCTTATATACGTTCGATACGACCCCAAAGAGGAATGCTATGAAGAAAGTTATATCCGTCCGTTTCAAGGACAACGGCAAGACCTATTATTTTGACCCCGCAGACACCCCCATCAAGACCGGCGACTATGTTATCGTCGAGACGGCCCGGGGCGTGGAGTGCGGCGAAGTGGTGCAGGGCGTGAAGGAGATCGCCGACTCTGCTGTCCCCAAGGCCCTCAAGCCCATCACCCGGATGGCCGACAGCGTGGACGTGCGCCGGATGCGCCAGAACCGTGAGGACGAGAAGCGCGCCTACCACACCTGCCAGGAGTGCATCGCCCGCCACGGGCTGGAAATGAAGCTGGTGGAGGCCGAATACACCCTCGACCGCTCCAAGATCATGTTCTATTTCACCGCCGATGGCCGTGTGGACTTCCGTGAGCTGGTCAAGGATCTGGCCGGCATCTTCCACACCCGCATCGAGCTGCGCCAGATCGGTGTGCGCGACGAGAGCAAGATGATAGGCGGTCTGGGCATCTGCGGCCAGCCCTTCTGCTGCAGCCGCTTCCTGAAAGACTTTCAGCCCGTCTCCATCAAGATGGCAAAAGAGCAGGGTCTTTCCCTCAACCCGACCAAGATCAGTGGTGCCTGCGGCCGCCTGATGTGCTGCCTGGCCTACGAGGAGAGCGCCTACGAGTACCTGAACAGCATCATGCCCATGGTGGGCAGCACTGTCCGCACGCCGGACGGCCTCGGCACTGTGCTCGAGGTCAACCCCATCTCCGGCTATCTGCGGGTGCGCTGCGGCACCGAGGCTTTCGCGCCCCGGTACTATAAGGTGAGCGTCTGCGAGTATATCTCCGGCGGCAAGCGCGCACCCCGCCGCCCCGACCCGGACGACGATTATTCCGGCGTGCGCGACCCTGCCCCGGTGGTGGCTTCGGCCAACGCCGACGGCACCTCGTCCTGCCCCGGCTGCGGCAGAAAAGATAAAAAATAAGAGGCTGGAAATGGCGGGGTCTTTGAGTGGTTAGTCTGTTAAAACTAACTTTGCTTCGTGATTTTCGCCAAAAATCCTCTTCAAATTTCTCCAAAAGTTAGCCTGTGCTTTTGTGCAACCCACCAAAAAACGAAAAATTGCTTTTGGGCGGGTACGGTTAGTCTTGCCTTTTTGAAACGGCTTTGTTAGAATGCAGTCAAGGATACGATTTCCGAGGGGTCTGCCAGAGCCGTGCAGGGGCAGATTTCTTCATAAATACTGAGCACGGGGAGATAAAGGAGAGTTCTATTATGGCACACAAGGTTTCTGACGCATGTGTTGGCTGCGGCGCTTGCGAGGGCGCTTGCCCCGTTGGTGCAGTCGCTGTTGAGGGCGGCGTTGCAGTTGTGAACGCAGACGCTTGCATCGATTGCGGCGCTTGCGAGGGCGCTTGCCCCACCGGTGCTATCACCGCTGAATAATTTTTAGCAGATAGCGCGCGAATAACGCATCAAAAGCAGCAGACCTGCCAGGCGGGTCTGCTGCTTTTCTTTCTTGCATAATTTTTTCATCTTTCGGGACACAATATTTTGTCGGAGGATTTCGGCTGGGCGTATGGAACATTCTACCGAGATTTTGTATAATAAAACAGAAGTATACTGCTCCGCCGTCCACCGGTTCGGCTCGGACGCGCTTTTGCTGGCCCGCTTCTGCGAGCCGCGGCGCAGCCAGAAGGCGGCAGACCTGTGCTCCGGCTGCGGCATCGTGAGCCTTGAGTGGCACGACAGGGGCCATCGCGGCCTCTGCGCCGCCGTGGAATTGCAGCCCGAGGCCAGTGCGCTCTTACAGGAGGCTGTGGCCGCGCAGGGCATCGGGCACATCACCCCTTATCTCACCGACCTGCGCACCTTCCGGGAAGGGGAGGGCCAGTTCGATGTCTGCGCCTGCAACCCGCCCTATTTTACCGCCGGGCCGCAGAGCACCGACGCAGGCCGTGCCACGGCCCGCCACGAGACGGACTGCACCCTCGAGGATGTCTGCGCCTGTGGTTTCCGCCTGCTGAAGGACGGCGGAAAGCTTTCCCTCTGCCATCGGCCCGAGCGTCTGGCCGAGGTGCTGGCTGTGCTGCGGGCGCACCGCCTCGAGCCGAAGCGTCTGGCCTTTGTGAAGAATAAGCCCGGCGCCGCGCCGTGGCTTTTTCTTGTGGAAGCCCAGAAAAACCGCCGCACCGGCCTGCGCATCGAACCGGATGTGCTCATCACCGCCGGGGCAGCGATGTACGGAGAAGTAAAATAACAACATCAGGGAGGTCAATCATGGCCGGTATTCTTTATATCGTGGCAACCCCCATCGGCAATCTGGACGACATGCCGCCCCGCGTGGCCGCCACCTTCGGCGCGGCAGACTTCGTGGCCGCCGAGGACACCCGCGTGACCATGCGGCTGCTGAACTATCTGGGCCTGAAAAAGCCGATGGTCAGCTACTACGAGCACGCATTGCAGAAGGGCGAGGGTATCCTGCGCCGCATTGAGGCGGGCGAGAACTGCGCCCTCTGCTCTGACGCCGGAATGCCCTGCGTCTCTGACCCGGGCGAGGTCATCGTGCGGGACGCGCTGGCCCGGGGCATCAAAGTCGTGCCTGTCCCGGCGGCGTCCGCCTGCGTGACGGCGCTGGCCGTCTCGGGCCAGGACACCTCCCGCTGGGTGTTCGAGGGCTTCCTGCCCGTGAACCGGAAGCAGAAAAAAGAGCGTCTTGCTGAGCTTCTGGGTGAAAAGCGGACCGTCATCTTCTACGAAGCGCCCCACAAGCTGCGCACGACGCTGGACGACCTCGTGAACGCCTTCGGCCCGGAGCGGAGCATCACTCTCTGCCGTGAGCTGACCAAGCTCCACGAAGAGATCTGGAAGACCACCCTCGGGGAGGCGCAGGCCCACTACGCCGCCAACGAGCCGAGAGGCGAGTATGTTCTGGTCATGGCCGGTGCGCCGGCTTCCACAGAGCCGGAAGCAGAGATGACCCTCGAGCAGGCCGCACAGCGCGCCCTCGAGCTGACCGGACAGGGCTTCGGCCCCACTGCCGCCGCCAAGGCCGCAGCCCAGGGGACGCCCTACTCCAAGAGCGAAGTATATAAGGCACTGCTGACCATCCAGCAGCGCGACCCGGAATAAAATTTGAGGAGGATCCTTTTCCCGTGACGAAACTTCTGATTTTGAGCGACAGCCACAACAGCCGTCTGGCCATCGAAAACATTCTGGCCGCCGAGGCGGACAGCATCGACGCGCTCATCTTTCTGGGCGACGGCCTGCGCGACCTCGAGCAGGCGCTCACCTTTTACCCCTCTCTGCGGGCCTATGCTGTAGCCGGAAACTGCGATTTCGGTGCGCTGGAGCCGCTGGACGGGCTTGCCGCCTTTGACGGGGTGGTCGTCTTCTACACCCACGGCCATATGTACGGGGTGAAATACGACCTCGACACGCTGGCTGACGCAGCCGCAGCCCGGGGCGCGAACGTCGCCCTCTTCGGCCACACCCACATCCCGGTGGCAGAAGAGCGGGGCGGGGTGTTCCTGTTCAACCCCGGCTCCTGCGGTCGGTGCTACACCGGCCCCAACACCTACGGCATCCTGACCCTTGCCGACGGCAAGGTGGTCAGCCACGAGCACAAAGAGGTACCCAAAGCATGAGCATCAACGAGGTGCGCTGGCTGTCCGAGTGCGGCAGCACCAACGCTTACGCAAAAGAGCATTTTGAAGAGTTCGGCCCGGTGGGCGCGGTATACACCACCAATCAGACCGCAGGCCGGGGCCGTCTTGGCCGCAGCTGGGTGAACGCCGAGGGCCGCGCCCTCTATTATACGGCGGTCATCCGGGAGCCGCTGGCCCAGCCTGCCACCCTGCCGCTGCTGGCAAGCCTTGCCGTCCGCGATCAGCTGGCCCAGCGCTACGGCGTGGACTGCCAGATAAAATGGCCCAATGACCTGCTGCTGAACGGCAAGAAGGTCGTGGGCATCCTCTGCGAGAGCGTCAGCTACGGCTACCAGATGCAGGGCCGGGGCATCGTCTGCGGCATCGGCATCAATCTGGCACAGCCCCAGAGCTATTTCGACGCCGCAAACCTGCCCAACGGCACCTCCCTCGAGCTGCAGGGCGCGAAAGTGGACCTTGCCGCCGACCCCCAGTGGCTGGCCGAGGCGCTGACGGACTTCGGCTTTGACCGTCCGCTCTACACCTTCGCGCGGGAGGGCTTCGCTCCCTTCCGGGACGAGTACAAGGCGGCCTGCGTCAATCTGGGCCGCCACGTCACCTTCGATTTGCCGGGCGGCGGCACAGGCAGCGGCACAGCCATCGACGTGGACGCCGACGGCCAGCTCATCGTCCGCACCGACAGCGGCGAGGAAAAGGTCTTCACCGGCGAAGTCTCCGTCCACGGCATCTACGGGGCCGTATAAATTCTCCAGCATTCCAGCGCCTCTGCGGGCCGTCCGGCCCCGGGGGCGCTTTTCTTTTCTCCCTGCAAAGTTTGTGGAAAACTCGGGTTTTCCCACGGTTTTCCACACATGGTTTTTGCCGGGCAGCGTTTGTGGAAAACTCCTGCGCCAAAAATTCCAGAGGGGAGAGGCGCTTTTGTCCCAGGCGCGAAACGCCGCAGAAAATAAATTTTTGGCCTCGACTTTCTTTTCAAAAAAAGGCTCTGTGACCTCTTTTCTCCCCAGATTTTTCCTCTTTTCCCGTTTTAGAATACATCGTGTATAACCCAAAACTCAATTTTCTGTGGAAAACTCGGTGGAAAAAGTGGAAAACACTGTGGGAAACCCCACTTCTTTTTCACAAAATCGGTGGAAAACCCAGTGGAAAAAGTTAAAAAATCATTCCAGATGGGATACTCTTCCGATAACGCGCCAAAATGGAGTCCCGCACTTCCCACGGATTTTCTTGAATGGGCCGGGCAAACATGATACAATGAAAGACAGAAAATGGCCCCGGACATGGGCCGCAAAAATTTCTTTTCACGGAGGCGTCTGCCTATGAACTGGATCTCCCGCCTTGAGCGGAAATACGGCCGCTTTTGCATCCCCAATCTCATCTCCATCATCGTAGGCGGACAGATTTTAGTCTACGCCATCGAGCTGTTCGTCAACCAATTCATCTCAGTCTATCTCGGCCTGAGCCGGAGCCTGCTGCTGATGGGGCAGGTGTGGCGGCTCATCTCCTTCGTCTTTATCCCGTTTTCGGGGGGCGGGCCGCTGAGCGTCATCCTCGGCATCTACTTCACATGGTTCATCGGCACGGCGCTGGAAAAGGAATGGGGCGATTTCCGCTTCAACCTCTACTTCCTGCTGGGGATGATCGGCACCGCGCTGGGCTGTCTCGTCACCGGCATCCCCGCCGACACCTACTGCCTGTCGCTGTCGCTGCTGCTGGCTTTCGCCATGCTCTACCCCGAGGTGCAGGTGCTGCTGTTCTTCGTCATCCCGGTAAGGGTGAAGTATTTCGGTCTCTTCGCCGCTGCCATGTGGCTGTTCAGCTTCCTGACTGCCGGGTGGCTGTATAAGGTGAGCTATCTGCTGAGTATGCTGGGGTTTGTGCTCTTCTTCGGGCCGCAGGCACTGCGCAGCGTCCGGGCGTGGATACGCCGGGAGCAGTGGAAGCGGAAAAACCGGAGGTGAGCCGCACATGATGATAGACCGCCTTGCGGGCAATGCGGCCCTGAAAGACAGCGTCCGCCTGATGCTGGGCAGCTGCCGTCTGACCCACAGCGTGTTATTGGTGGGCGAGACGGGCCTGGGCGCGGGCTACGCGGCCCGGTGCGTGGCGGCAGACTATCTTTACCCGGCAGGCGGCGCACCTGCTGAGGCCCTTCTGCGGGGCGAATGCTGCCGTGCCGTGGGCAAAGCCGGTGACCGCGACAGCGGCCGCATCGAGACCGGCGTGGTGCGGGAGGCCATCTCCGTCACCGGCATGGGCTCGGGCGGGCGGTATCTCGTCAGTCAGGTCAAGGCCATGCGCACCGAAATTTTCAATACCAGCCTCTCCGCCGAGGGCCGCGCCGTCCTGCTCTACCATGTGGAGCGGATGAACGAGGAATCCGCCAACGCCCTGCTGAAGGTGATGGAGGAGCCGCCGGAAGGCGTGCTCTTCCTGCTGACGGCAGATTCGCTGGCCGGTGTGCTGCCCACCATCCGCAGCCGCTGCATCAGCTTCGCCGTGGCCCCGGTCAGCCCCGAGGAATGCGCCCGGTGGTGCATCGGGCAGGGCGTGGACAAAAAGCAGGCCCGGCTCTACAGTGAGCTGTTCGACGGCCACATCGGCACAGTGCTTGCCGCCGCCCGGGACGACGCCCGCCGGGAACAGGTGGAAAAGGCCCTGACGCTGGCCAAGGCCGCTGCGGCTCACGACAGCTATGCCGCCGCCATCCTGCTGGCCGGGTACGAGAAGGACAAGGCCGCAGCAGCGGCCCTGCTGGGCGATTTCCGGGCCGTAGCCGCCGCCGGGCTCCGGGGGTGCGCCAGCACCCCTCTGACGGGTGACGCCGCCCGCCGCGCCCTCTCGCTGGCCGATGCGGCCATTCAACGGCTCGCCGCACAGGTGAACCCCAAAATCACACTTTCCGTTCTTGCAGCGAAGCTTGGATAAAGCAAAAGCTCCCCTTCCGGGGAGCTTTTCCTATTGCGATTTGATTCGATTATCTTCTGCGGGACCAACTCCGCCGCCGCAGGTTCAGCGAACCGCCGCCGGCCACCATCGTCAGGAAGCCCAGCACGATGAGGATGCCGATGAGCGCAGCCATGAGAAGAAGGGTCGTTTTGGCGTCGGTGCGAAAGTCAGACACATATTCTTTGTGGGTCACGAGGTCCACCGTTCCCATCTCGTAGCCGTCGAGGTAGACGGTGGCCGTACCAAGCACAGCACCCTCCTTGACGGTGGCCGAAGTGCTCTCCGGCACCGAGAACTCGAAGGTCACTTCATCGTCGGCGTGGCCGTAGCCGCTGAGGCCGCTGGCGGCGTAGAGCTCCACGGCTTCCTCCGTGCGGCACTTGGTCAGCGGGATGGTGGTCAGCACCGTCTCCGTGTCCACGAGCTGACGGTCAGAAAAGCTCGAGAAGGCCCAATCCAAAATCTCCGCACACTCGCGGTAGATGTTGTTCATATCACTGCCCAGCACCACGAGGCCGTAGGTGTGGCCGTCCTGCTGGGCAAAGGTAACGAAGCACCGGCCTGCGAGGGTGGTGAAGCCGGTCTTCATGCCCCGGACATAGTCGCGGTGATAGGCATACTCCGGGTCCAGCATGAGGTTGGTGGCCTTGATGGTCCGCTCGTTCTGGTGCAGGTTCGTGGCGGGCAGCGTATAGGTGAGGGGGTTCGCGGCCTGCATATAGGTCTCGTTGGCGTAGCAGGCAGCGGCAATTTTTGCAAGGTCCTCTGCCGTGGAGACGTTGCCGTAGTCGTACAGACCGTGGACGCAGGAGAAGGTGGTATCCGTGCAGCCCAGCTCCTTGGCGCGGGCGTTCATCTGGGCCACGAAGGCCGTCAGGTCGCCGCCCGAGACGTCGCTGGCGATGACGCTGGCCGCGTCGTTGGCGCTGGCCACCAGCAGACCGTAGAGCAGATCGATGCGGCGCACCGTCTCGCCGATGCGGAGGTTCATGGTGGAGCCGTTGGCGTTCTGGATGTCCTTGAACTCCTGGGTCAGGCTGGTGGGGATGGTGATCTCAGCGTTCATGTCCTTGCCGCTCTCGAGGAAGAGCAGAGCCGTCATCATCTTGGTGAGGCTGGCGATGTAGCGCTGCTGGTCGGAGTTCTGCCTGAGGATGGGCTTGCCGGTATCCAGATTGAAGAGATAGACCGACTCGGTGTCGCTGGCCGTCTGGATGGGCATCTGATAAGCGGCAAACCCGGGCAGGGCGGCGCAGATCATCAGCACCAGCGTGAGCAGCAGCGCCGTGCTCCGGCGCAGGAAGGTGGGTCGATTCATAGGCTTGTCCTCCTTAACATTCAAACATCAGCCAAACACTTTGTGCCAGAATGCACTCAGCCCGTGCTTCTCGGGTTCGGCCTCGGGCTCTGCCGGGGCGGGGTGCAGTTCGGGGCTGGTAAAGGCCCAGTCGAACAGCTCTGCCGCCTCCCGGAAGATATTCTGGGAGTTCGAGCCCAGAATGACCAGCCCATAAGTATGGCCGTCCTGCCGGGCAAAGGTGACGAAGCACCGCCCGGCCTGGGTGGTGAAGCCGGTCTTCATGCCGTGGGCATCGCTGCGGTAAAAGCCGCTGCCGGGCTGCAAAAGCTTGTTGGTGGTCGTGACCGTCCGGGCCGGATGCACATTGGTGGCGGGCAGTTCATAGGACACCGTGTCCGCTATCTGGCGGTAGGTCGGGTCCGCATAGCAGGCCAGCGCGATCTTCGCCATATCGCGGGCCGTGGAGTAGTTGCCGCCGTCGTAGAGGCCGTGGGGGCAGGTGAAATGAGTGGCCGTACAGCCCAGCTGACTGGCCCGGACGTTCATCTGGGCCGCGAAGGCGGCCAGACTGCCGGAGGTATCGACGGCCAGTACGCTGGCCGCGTCGTTGGCGCTGGGCAGGAGCATGGCGTACATCATATCGATGCGGCGCACCGTCTCGCCGGCCTGCAGGCCGATGGTGTGGCCACGGTTGGCCCGGATGGACTGAAGTTCCGGCGTGAGGCTGGCCGGGATGGTGATGCCGGCGCTGAGGTCGGTGCCGCTTTCCAGCACGAGAAGGGCCGTCATCATCTTGGTCAGGCTGGCAACGCAGCGGGGAAGGTCGGGGTTCTGCTCCACGAGAGCTTCGCCGGTGTCGGCATCGAAGAGGTAGATGGATTCCTGCGGGTAGGCGGCCTGAATGGGCATCGCGTAGACGGCAAAACCGGACAGTGCCGCTGTAGTCATGAATGCAGCGGTCAGGACCAGAGCCAGAAGCCGCCGCGCAAAGGGATGAAACTGCATAAATTGATACTCCTTCGGAAGCCTGGGGGCTTCCTTGCTCCGACAATAAGAGCTATAATAAAGAATACCATAAATGAAGCAAAAGAGAAAGGTGGTTTTTCAACAATGATGCTCTCCTTTGGTGGAAAAATGCCCCGGGATGAGGGCGCTGTCTTTGTGGCGGCGAATGCGACGGTACTGGGCGACGTGACGCTGGGCAGGGGCGTGAACATCTGGTACGGGGCTGTACTGCGGGCCGACGAGGGCGCACTGATACTGGGCGAGAACAGCAATGTGCAGGACAACGCCGTGCTCCACTGCGACCCCGGCGGGCAGGTCGTTCTGGGCAAAAACGTCACGGTAGGCCACAGCGCCCTTGTCCATGGCTGCACGGTGGGGGACAACAGCCTCATCGGGATGCATGCTACCATCCTCAACCACGCCGTCGTGGGCAAAAACTGCATCATCGGGGCCGGGGCGCTGGTGCCTGAGGGGATGGTCATCCCCGACAACTCGGTGGCGGTAGGCGTGCCGGCCCGTGTCATCAAGACCATCCGGGACGACCAGCTGGCCCACAACATCGAGAACGCAAAAGCTTATGTGGAGATGGGCCGTCAGCACGCGGCGCTGTGAGATACTTTGTTGTATATTACACCGAATCGCTTGTACCGCTGGCTTTTCTATGCTATCATCGAGTCAAAACAGGGCGCGTCCCGCCCGCACGGAGGTATGAAGAATGTCTGAGATGTTTTCCCGCCGAGTATTCATGAGGGGTCTGGGCGTTGTGGCCGCTGCCGCTGCCCTGACGGCCTGCTCTTCCACCAATGAAGCTGTCAATCAGGCTTTGATTGAGGGCGCAGTCGGCGGCATCGTGGCTGCGGATTGCAAAATTGGCAGAAGCAGATATTGGGCCGCAAATGCCACTGTTCCCGTCAACGAGATCTCTTTCAGAATCGTCATGACTAATGTCAGCTCGAAGCCCGTGACGCTCAGCGGTGATAACTTTGTCACTACGCTGGATGGTACCCCCATCACCCCGTTCCGCTTCAGCGCACGGGATGTGGGAGATGCAGACATCTGGCGCACCTATGACAGTCTCACCATCAGACCCGGCGAGGAGCGCAGTGTTGCCTTGGAGTATGAAATCAACCAGTCGACCTATGACAGCTGGTACCGTTCCAGCCGCACCGTCGCCGTTAGCTTTACCTGCGGCAATCAGCGCGTGACCTACACCAAAAATTCCCGCTCTGACGAAATCACCGTGAGCGACATCGAGACGCTGTAAGCAAAGCGCTGCATTTCCGCTCCAAAAATTTCACAGGCCGATTAACAAATCTTTCACAGGAAAGACATGATTTTGGCCGGTAATTCGGGTATACTATAGCTCACAAGGGTGCGGGGCCGCAACCGCCCCTTGCACATGATTCCTCCTCACACCAAAGCAATACCCCAAACAGCAAGACCCCCTCTGGCGTCGCCGCAAGCGCCAGACAGGGGTCTTGTTGTATCTGGGAAACAGAACGCCCCCGCTCAGCACTTCCTGAGCAGGGGCGTTTTTGTGTATTTACATCATGCCGCGGAAGACAGCCTGTGCGATCTGGAAGTAGAGGATCAAGCTGCAGGCGTCCACGATGGTGGTGATGAAGGGGGTCGCCATGATGGCCGGGTCGGCGCCCAGCTTCTTGGCGGCCAGGGGCAGCATACCGCCCACCAGCTTTGCGAGGATGACGCTGAAGAACAGCGACACGCTGACGACCACTGCGTAGCCGATGACATTGTCATACTGGCCGGCGTAGAGGTAGGTGTACATCAGGTAGATGCGCAGACCATTGACGAGGCCCAGCACCGCGCCGACGATGGCGGAGACCCGCAGCTCCTTGCCCAGAACTTTGAGGAAGTCGCTGGGCTCCACCTCTCCCAGAGCGAGGCCGCGGACCATCAGAGTGCTGATCTGGTTGCCGCAGTTGCCGGCGGTATCCATCAGCATGGGCATGAAGGAAACCAGCAGGGGCAGGCTGACGAAAGCCTCTTCGTAGTGGGTCGTGACCATGCCGGTGAAGGTAGCAGAGAGCATCAGGATGAGCAGCCAGGGGATACGCTGCTTGGCGTGGGTCCAGACGCTGGTGCCGAAGTAGGTGGTGGCATCGTCGTCGGGCAGAATAGCTGCCATCTTCTGCATATCCTCGGTGCTCTCATCGGTCAGGACGTCGATGGCGTCGTCGATGGTGATGATACCGACGAACATGCCCTCGTTGTCCAGAACAGGCATCGCGGTGAAGTCGTAGCGCTGCATCTCGCGGGCCACATACTCCTGGTCATCCGTGACCTTCACGGTGACGACATTGTCGTCCATGATGTCCACGATGGGGGTAGAGGGGTCAGACAGCAGCAGGCTGCGGGCCGACACGACGCCCAGCAGGCGGTTGCGCTCCACCACATAGCAGGTGTAGACCGTCTCGGCGTTCTCACCCTGCTTGCGGATAGCGGCGAAGGCGTCACCGACGGTCATCTCCTGCCGCAGACGGACGTATTCGGGGGTCATCAGGCTGCCGGCAGAGCTCTCGGGGTAGTTCAGCAGCTTGTTCAGGCTCTCACGGGTCTGGCGGGACGACTTTTCCAGCACCCGCTTGACCACGCCTGCGGGCATATCTTCCAGCAGGTCGGCGGCATCGTCAAGGCTCATATCTTCGATGGCGCTTACCAGCTCGACGTCGGAGAACGCATTCACGAGGTCGTCGCGGGCCTCATCGGACATATAGGCGAATGCTTCCGTTGCAACGTCCTTTTTCAGCAGACGGAACACCACGAGGCGGTTGTTCTCGTCCAGCTCCTCCAGCAGCTCGGCCAGATCGGCGGGCTGCTCTTCCTCGGTCACTTCGCGCAGCTTGACGTACTGCTTTTTGACGAGCAGCTTGAGCAGACGGCTCTTGGTCAGCATCTCGGGGTTGGCCTTGACTTCTTCGTCGTTGGCCTCCTCTTTTTCGGCCTCGCGGACGTCCTGCTTGAGGTCTTCGGTGGCCTGCTCGTTCAGGTCTTCGGCCAGTTTCTGGCGCACCTCAGCGGGAATATCCGTGGGCAGCTCCTGCACCGGAAGAGCCTGTTCCTCTTCGCGCTCCGGGGTCTTCTTTTCTTCTTCCATTTGTGTTCCTCCTCTTTTCTGTCTCAGGAGGACACAGCCGCATCAACGCAAAAAGCGCCGCTCCTGCGCCGCAGACCCCGGGCCGCACTGCCCATCTGCACGCACAAAGCTGCGCCTCTTTTGTACGGCAGCCGGACAGCGGATACTCCGCTGTTCAGCGTACAAAAAAGGCGAACGCAGCACCTTTCGCGGTCGTTCCGGCCGCATCATTCCATCGTCTTCGACTATGATCCGGGTCCATTGTCCTGCGTTCACCTCCACAAATTCGTTTTACTAAGTTTCTTAGCCTACAGGTTTATTATATCTCCACTCAAATGCCCGGTCAACCCTGTAAGGCGTCCATTTCCGGAATATTGACGCAGAAAAAACGCACAGCGCCCTCTCCGGTGCTTGCGGCTTCACCGGAAAGGGCGCTGTGTTTGGATATTGCTTTGGTGTGAGGAGGAATCATGTACAAGGAATCGGTTGCGGCCCCGAATCCTCATGGCTGTAGTATAGCAGATTCCGCACCGGATTTCATGAAAAACCTATGAAGAAAGTGTAAAAGACACAAAAATACGCCCCGGACACTGTTTCCAGTGAGCGGGGCGCTAAAAACGGGATCCGTTTTTGACTGCGGCAAGATCCCTGCAAGCAGGTCTTATGCAGCAGGCGGGGCAAGGTATCTGCGAACAGACCTTATGCTCCTGACACACGCGAAGTATGCTTTCAAGGACCCTCGCGGGCGCTTTGGTATTTCAGGCTCTGCCCGCCCCGACGCGTTCGGACGCGGGCAGAGAGTTGAAATCAGTTTGGAGTACAAAGCTCCAGTCTCTGCGTAGAAATAAGCCTGTTATTTCTTCTCTGGCCGGGGCCACAGTTTCGTACTGCTGCGTTGCGCAGTAATCGCCAGCACGGAGCAGCCGCCCTTTCGGGACTAAGGTGCCGCTGCGGCAAAATTCCAGCCAGAGTCAAAAGAACTTTGGTTTACTTGTACAGCTCGACCAGGCGGGTCAGATGCTCGTAACGGTCGTTTGCGACCTGCTCGTTGCGAGCGAACAGCTGCTTTGCACGATCCGGGAATGCACGAGTCAGGCGGCTGTAACGGGTCTCGTTTGCCAGCAGTGCCTGATACTTCTCGGCATCCACAGCCTTGGAGGTCAGGGTGAAGGGGTTCTTGCCCTGAGCCTTGTTGGCCGGATTGAAGGTGAACAGGTTCCAGTAACCAGCCTCAACTGCCTTCTTCATCTCGTTCTGGCAGTTGGTCATGCCGCCCTTAACACCGTGCAGCTCGCAGGGAGCGTAGCCGATGATGAGGGAGGGGCCGGGATATGCCTCAGCCTCTGCGATAGCCTTGACAGCCTGGTTCATGTTAGCGCCCAGAGCGATCTGAGCAACATAGATGTAACCGTAGGTCATAGCGATCTCAGACAGGCTCTTCTTGCTGATCTCCTTACCAGCAGCAGCGAACTGGCAGACCTCGCCGATGTTGGAGGCCTTGGATGCCTGTCCGCCGGTGTTGGAGTACATCTCAGTATCGAAGACCATGACGTTGACATCCTCGCCGGAAGCCAGGACGTGGTCCAGACCGCCGAAGCCGATGTCGTATGCCCAGCCGTCACCACCGAAGATCCAGACGGACTTCTTGGCGATGAACTCCTTGCTCTTCAGGATCTCAGCGGACTCGGTGCAGCCAGCGGCAGCAGCCTTCTCCAGCTCAGCGATCAGAGCCTTAGCGGGGGCATCATTAGCCTTGGTGTTGTTCTTGGTTGCCATGAACTCGTCAAAGGCAGCCTTCAGCTCAGCAGAAGCCTTGTCAGAACCAGCGACCTCAGCGATGCGCTTGATCAGGTTCTCACGGACGGTCTTCTGGCCCAGATACAGGCCCAAGCCGTGCTCTGCGTTATCCTCGAACAGGGAGTTGCACCATGCAGGACCGTGGCCGCTGTCCTTGTTGACAGTGTACGGAGAGATGGAAGCAGTACCGCCCCAGATAGAGGAGCAGCCGGTGGCGTTGGAGATGTACATCTTCTCGCCGAACAGCTGGGTGATCAGACGTGCGTAAGAGGTCTCAGCACAGCCTGCGCAGGAGCCAGAGAACTCCAGCAGCGGCTGGTTGAACTGAGAGCCGATGACGGTGTCGTCTGCGAACTTAGAGGGCTTCTTGGAGATGTTGGCGACGCAGTAGTCGAAGACTGCCTGCTGATCGGCCTGAGACTCCTGAGGAACCATCTGGATAGCCTTGGTGGGGCAGACGGTGACACACTCGCCGCAGCCCATGCAGTCCAGAGGAGACACAGCCATAACGAACTTGTACTCGTTAGCGGGCTTGTTGTCGCGGCTCTTGGTCTGTGCGGGAGCTGCTGCCAGCTCGTCAGCGGTCAGCTGGAAGGGACGGATGGTTGCGTGAGAGCACACGAATGCGCACTGGTTGCAGCCAACACACTTGGAAGCATCCCACTCGGGGACGTTCACAGCGGTGCCGCGCTTCTCGTAAGCGGAAGCACCCTGCTCCCACTCGCCGTTTGCGTTAGCAACGAAAGCAGAGACAGGCAGGCTGTCGCCGTCCATACGAGCGATGGGCTCCATGACGTCGCGGATCTGCTTGACCAGCTCGGGACGGCCAGCCAGCTCCTTCGGAGCGGGATCGGCCTCGGGGTTGGACCAGGAAGCGGGGACGTCCACCTTGTGGATGGCGTCAACACCGGCATCGATGGCCTTCCAGTTCATCTCAACGACGTCCTGACCCTTCTTGCCGTAGCTCTTCTGAGCTGCCTGCTTCATGAAGTTGACGGCGTCCTCGATGGGCATAACGTCAGCCAGCTTGAAGAAAGCGGACTGCAGGATGGTATTGGTGCGCTTGCCCATACCGATCTCGATAGCCTTATCGATAGCGTTGATGGTGTACAGCTGGATGTTGTTGTCAGCGATGTACTTCTTGGCCTCAGCGTTCAGGTGATGGCCCAGCTCCTCATCGTTCCACTGGCAGTTGATCATGAACACGCCGCCGGGCTTGACATCCTGGACCATCTTCATGCCCATGTGGATGTAAGCGGGGTTGTGGCAGGCCACGAAGTCAGCCTGGTTGATGTAGTAGGGGCTGCGGATGGGCTTGTCGCCGAAACGCAGGTGGCTGATGGTCACGCCGCCGGTCTTCTTGGAGTCATACTGGAAGTATGCCTGAACATACTTATCAGTGTGGTCGCCGATGATCTTGACGGAGTTCTTGTTAGCACCGACGGTACCGTCGCCGCCCAGACCCCAGAACTTGCACTCCTTGGTGCCAGCTGCTGCGGTGATGGGAGCGGGCTTGACCTCAGGCAGAGACAGGCCGGTGACATCATCGGTGATGCCGAGGGTGAAGCGCTCCTTCGGCTGATCCTTCTCCAGCTCCTTGAACAGAGCGAAGATGGAGGACGGGGGAGTGTCCTTGCTGCCCAGACCGTAACGGCCGCCGGTCAGGATGACATCATTCTTGCCAGCCTCACGCAGGGTAGCTGCGACATCCAGGTACAGGGGCTCGCCCAGAGAGCCGGGCTCCTTGGTGCGGTCCAGAACTGCGACCTTCTTAGCGGTAGCAGGCAGGACCTTCAGCAGAGCGGAGGACACCCAGGGACGGTACAGGCGGACCTTGATGATACCGACCTTCTCGCCCTTAGCGTTCAGGTAATCGATGACCTCGTCAGCAACGTCGCAGACAGAGCCCATAGCAATCATGACGCGATCGGCATCGGGTGCGCCGTAGTAGTTGAACAGGTCGTAGTTGGTGCCCAGCTTCTCGTTGATCTTGGCCATGTACTTCTCGACGACTGCGGGCAGTGCGTCGTAGACAGAGTTGCAGGCCTCACGATGCTGGAAGAACACGTCGCCGTTCTCGTGGGAACCGCGCATCTTGGGGTGCTCGGGGTTCAGAGCCTTTGCACGGAACTCCTCGACAGCCTTCATGTTGCACATTTCCTTCAGATCGGCGTAGTCCCACTTCTCGATCTTCTGGTACTCGTGAGAAGTACGGAAGCCGTCGAAGAAGTTCAGGAAGGGAACCTTGCCCTCGATTGCTGCCAGATGGGCAACAGGGGACAGGTCCATGACTTCCTGCACGCTGCTCTCGACCAGCATTGCGAAGCCGGTCTGGCGGCATGCCATAACGTCGCTGTGATCACCGAAGATGTTCAGGGACTGGGTAGCAACGGTACGTGCAGAAACATCGAACACGCAGGGCAGCTGCTCAGCAGCGATCTTGTACATGTTGGGGATCATCAGCAGCAGGCCCTGAGAAGCGGTGAAGGTGGTGGTAACAGCACCTGCACCCAGAGAGCCGTGCACAGCGCCTGCAGCGCCTGCCTCAGACTCCATCTCGACGACCTTGACCTGGTTGCCGAAGATGTTCTTCTGGCCCTGAGCGGACCACTGGTCCACAGAGTCAGCCATCGGAGAAGAGGGGGTAATGGGGTAGATGGCAGCCACGTCCGTGTAGGCATATGCTACATGAGCGGCAGCGGTATTGCCATCCATGGTTTGCTTTGCTCTAGGCATTTTTCTTCCTCCATTCAGAATTTGGTACCTTCTGCGCGGGGCAAACGTCTTTTTACCGGAGCCGGAGAACTCCCTTAAAAAACGTATTGCTCAACTGATAAGCGCCGCACTTCGCCGGAGCCGGAGAACTCCACAAAAGCACACGCTCATCAAGGGCAATAGCCCTGCCCGGGGCCGGAGAACCCCATGAAGGCACTATTGCTCATCTAATATAATAGCAAATTCCGCCGGTAAAGGCAACGCAAACCGACTGTAAAAACACAACAAAAATTCAAGAAATTTTTTAGCGCTTTTTTACAGATGTGTTCTTTGCTGCATCCATGACGGTGTTATGCTCCAAAATCCAGTATCCATGAGGCTTTTTCTTACAAAATTCTAAATTTATAATTGACATTTGTACAGATTCTGCCGTAAACTTTATCTATAGTATCATGCGCCGCACAGCGCAGGGAAGGACAGGCACAAAACGATGGATGCTGCACATTTTGAAAAGACGCTCTCGAGCGAAGTTCTCTTTGAAGGCCGGGTGGTCACGCTGACCAAAGACGTGGCTCTGCTGGAAAACGGCGAGACTTCTATCCGGGAGGTGGTCCACCACCACGGCGGGGCCTGCATCGTACCGTATTTTGAGGACGGCACCCTCTGCATGGTGCGCCAGTTCCGCTACGCCATGCAGCAGGAGCTGTGGGAGCTGCCCGCCGGCAAGCTGGAAAAGGGCGAAGACCCCTTCGAAGCCGCCAAGCGGGAGCTGGGCGAAGAGTGCGGCCTGACCGCCGACCACTACACCCCGCTGGGCGAGTTCTACCCCACGGTGGGCTATGACACCGAGATCATCTATATGTGGGTGGCCACCGGCCTGCACACCACCCAGATGCATCTGGACGACGATGAGTTCCTGACGCCCGACCGCATCCCGCTGGCAAAAGCCTACGAGATGGTCATGAGCGGCGAGATCAAGGACGGCAAGACCATCGCGGGCGTGCTCAAGCTCAAGGCGCTGGTGGACGAGGGCAGACTGTGATACTCTACGAAGATACAGCCCTCGTGGTTCTGGACAAGCCCGCCGGGCTTTCCAGCGAGGACGGCGTACCCGCCGCCCTTCGGAAGCTCTGGGACAGGCCCGACGCCTATGTGGGCGTCATCCACCGGCTGGACACCGGCGTGTCGGGTCTGATGGTCTATGCGAAGACCCCGCAGGCAGCCGCCGCCCTCAGCCGGCAGGTGACGCAGAGCCAACAGGTTTATGCCGAACAGGATGGCCGGGCCGAGCCTGACGCCGGTACGCCGGCCGCGCCGCCTTTCGTGAAACAATACCGCGCCCTCATCGCAGGCGGGCCGGACGAAAAGCTGCCCGCCGAAGGCGTCCTGCGGGACTACTTATTCAAGGACAGCCGGAAAGGCCGTGTTTTTCCGGTGAGCCGTCCGCGCAAGGGCGTGAAGGAGGCTGTGCTGGAATATCGCATTTCTGCCTCCGCCCCGGACGGCAGCGCCAGCCTCGCGGACATCACCCTCCACACCGGGCGCACCCACCAGATACGGGTGCAGTTCGCGTCCCGCCGCCACCCGCTCTGGGGCGACGGCAAATACGGCAGCCGCATCAAGGGAGACATTGCGCTTCAGAGCGCACGGCTCCGCTTCATCCATCCCGACACCGGAAAGGAAATGGACTTCCGCCTCCCGGTCCCCGGGACATGGCCCGCTTGGGGCATCAGACAGGAAAACGACAATGGAACAACAGTATAAAACAGATTCTGAAATATACGCCGTCCTCGAGCGGGAGATCATCGATCTGACCCTCCGGCCCGGCTGTTCGCTGAGTGAAAACCCGCTCTGCACCCGCTTCGGCGCGCCCCGCTCCCTCATCCGGGTGGTGCTGCAGCGGTTGCAGGAGAACGGGCTGGTGAAGATCGTGCCGTACAAAGGCACCACCGTCACCCGGCTGAACCGGGACATCGTGGACGAGCTGATCTATGAGCGCATCGCGGTAGAGGCCCGGGTCCTGCGGGACTTTGCGCCCCACTGCACACCGGAGCACCGCGCCCTCATCCGCCAGCGTGCCGCCGCCTACGACGAGCTGGCCAAGGCCGAAACGCTGGACTTCAACCGTCTTTACGAGGCTGACACCCGGCTCCACGAGACGTGGTTCTCCGCCATGGGCAAGATGTACCTCTGGCGGACCCTGCAGAACGCCCACGCCGACTACAGCCGCTTCCGGATGCTGGACACCCTGACCACCGGCGGGCTCGCTGAGGTGGTGGCCGACCATCACAACCTCATCGACGCCATCGAGCGGTGCGACCTGGCGGCCTTTGAGCCGCTGGTGGAACGCCACCTTTACGGCGGCATCCGCCGTCTGGGCTCCAAGCTCACCGAGGAATACGCCGATTATTTTGAATGATGTTCCATGGGGAACAATAAATATCCCCCGGCGGAGCCGGGGGTTTTTCATAAGAAGTCTTTTACTGAACCACTCGCCTAGCGAGTGGTTTTTCATTATACAAAAAAGGGGCCGCCCCGGGTGGTTCCCCAAGGCGGCCCCTGTAAGGGGTCTGTATTTTTTTAGCGCATCTGGCACTTCAGGCTCTCAGCCTGAGCTGTGCTCAGCTGCCGGCTCACAAGGCCGTTGTGCTCCAGAGCAAACCAGCTGCCACCCTCTGCCAGCAGGTCTTCCACCGACAGGGTGGTCGTTTTGAAGCTGGTAACAAACTCGATCTGCTCCACTCCCTGCTCCTGCAGAGCCTCCAGCGCCTGCCGGGTGCCGTGGAGCCGGGCGGCCAGTGTGTTGGACGTCACCCGCAGGGTGCTGCCCTGCTGCTGGGCGTCAAAAGGCAGGAGGTCGCCCTCCAGCGTCTCCACATGGAGGCCGGGGGTACCCAGGCTCACCTCATTGCTCTCCCCCGCCGGGGCATTCGGGTCCTCCGGGTTGGGCTGAGGACTCTCCGGGTTGGGCTGGGGGCGCTCCGGCTCCCACCACTCCCGTTTTATGGTGGTGCCGTCCTGCTCGTAGATGATGTGGTGGATGTAGCCGGTGGTCACGCCGCGGATGTCCGCCTGGATCTCCTCGCCGTCGACAGGTTGACCACCCGTCTCATTGCCGCCGCTGCCGATGGTAGCACCGGCACCGTAGTAGCCATCGCTCTTGCCGGCGGTCGCCGTCACCTGAGCGGCTCCGCTCACGGTGACATTGCTGCCGCTGGCATTGACACCGCCGCCGATGCCTGCACCATAGATGCCGCCGGTAGCCGTCACCGTGCCGTCGGTGATGGTGATGTTTTCGCCGATGCCACTATCACCGCCGCCGATGCCCGCACCATGGATGCCGCCGGTAGCCGTCACCGTGCCGTCGGTGATGGTGATGTTTTTGCCGTTGCCGTAGCCGCCGTAGCCGCCGTCGCCGCCGCCGATGCCGGCACCACCCCAACCACCGGTAGCGTTCACCCTGCCGCCGGTGATGGTGATGTTTTCGCCGATGCCACCATTACCGCCGCCGATGCCGGCACCACAGTCGCCACCCTTAGCAGTCACCGTGCCGCCTTTGATGGTGATGGTTTTGCCGCTGCCGTAGTTGCCGCTGCCGTAGTTGCCGCCGCCGATGCCGGCACTACCCCAACCACCGGTAGCATTCACCCTGCCGCCGGTGATGGTGATGTTTTCGCCGCTGCCGTAGTTGCCGCCGCCGATGCCAGCACCATATTTGCCTCCGGTGGCCTTCAGGCTGCCGCTGCCGGCTTCTTTATCGTCCTTCAGGGTCAGCGTGCCTGTGGAGGTGGAGGTGTTTTTTTCAAGGCCCGCCCTCTGAACGCCGCTTTTCAGCTCGTTCTTGCCGTCCAGCTCGATCTCCACATTGCCCTTTCCCTGAACGCTCAGGGCGGCTTTTCCTTCTACCCAATAGCTTCCGGTGTCGCTCACATCGATCTTCACGTCTCTCAGGGTGAGGTTCAGCACCGTATTGGCAAAGTTGTTGATCACCGTAATGATGTTGCGGGCAGGGGCGGCAGCAGCAGCCGGGGCTGCCTGCTGGGGCTGGGCCTGCTGGTCTGCGCTCTCCTGCCGGGCGTCGGCAGCAGTCGGGGCTGCCTGCTGGGGCTGTTGCCCGGCGCTTTCCTGCCGGTCGGCGCTCTCCTGCCGGTCAGTGTTCTCCGGCTGGTCGGCATCTTTCGGTTCCTCAGCGTCCTCCGGCTGGTCTGCACCTTCCGGTTCCTCAGCGCTCTCCGGCTGGGCCGGCTGGTAGTTGTCCTCTACCACAGGGCCAAAGCCGGAATCCTCTGCTGCGGGGCCTTCCAGGTCGCTCTCCAGCGAGGTGATGGCCTGGCCATGGGTGGTGATGACGGTCTCATCCCCGACCTGGTCCGTACAGTCCTCTTTGCCCTGTTGTTTGATGGTCTGGCTGCCATCCGCATTTTTGGTGATGGTAATATCGCCGTCGTCGATATAGTAGGTCCCTGCAAAGGCCGGAGCCGCCAGAGACACCGTGATGCTCAACGCTGCCATCAGAGCTGCTGCCCGGCGGAATGCGTCGGTCTTCCTCATGGTAGAGGTCTCCTTTCTTTTTCTACGTTTTCGTTTTCTTGTGCTTTTTGTACTTCTTTGTTGAGAGTGTTTCTCATTTTCATTATACCCCCCCCCCCCCCACGTTGGCAATAGGGAAAGACAGCGAAATTTTGGGTTCAAAATCCTCATTTTTGTGGCAATATGCTACAAAATGCGGCAAACTTCCTCCCTGCCCCGGCGGGTGCTTCCCTCGGGCATAAAACAGCAGCGCCTCTGCACAAATGTGCAGGGGCGCTGCTGTTTTTCTCAGCCCATGATGCCGGAAATGAAGATCTCCAGACCGATGCCGATGAGGATGACGCCGCCGAGGACGGAGGCTTTGCCGGAGAGCTTGGTGCCGAACTTTTTGCCGATGGCAAGGCCGGCCTCACAGATGAAGAAGGTGACGATCGCCACAATGAGGGAGCAGACCAGAGCCATGAACCAGCCGTACTCCGAGATGGTGAAGCCCACCGACAGCGCGTCGATGCTGGTGGCCACGCCCTGCATGAAGAGTGCGCCCGCGCTCAGCTCAGCGGCTTCCTCGGTCTCTTCGCCCTTGATGCCCTCGATGAGCATCTTGCCGCCGATGTAGCCCAGCAGGATGAGGGCGATCCAGGGGATGAACTGTTCAAACGAAGAGAACAGCTCCACGATGGTGTGGACGCAGACCCAGCCCGTCATGGGCATGACAGCCTGAAAGATGCCGAAGGTGCCTGCGATCTGGACGCCCCGGCGGCGGGACATCTGCGGGTCATGCAGACCGTTTGCCATCGAGACGGAAAACGCATCCATGGCAAGGCCCACGCCCAGCAGGGCGCTGTTGAAGAAAAACAAAAAACTCCATTCCATAACGATGCCTCCTGATTTGACCGGAATTGGTGGGCAGACAAAAGACCCGGGATCGGCGCGGATTTCGCCAATTCCGGGTCGGATTTTTACAAACTGACTCCATGTGGAATGGGCGTGGTACTCGCACCAAAGCACATGAGTCTCGCAAATGAAAGCAAGCCAGACAGCCGCCCGGGCCGTCATTGTGTTGACTTGCTGCGCTGCCTGCAAAACAGCGCCTGCTACTCCCCCATGAGGATCTTTCTTGTTGTCCGGCTATCGTACCACACAAACAGCGGATTTGTCCAGTATAACCGTGATTTTTTGCAAAAACCTGCGGGAGAGCACCGCAGAAAGCGTGTACTCCCCCGCAGGGTCAGTCTATGTGTGGAAATGAGGTTTATTCCTCGTCGCCGGTGTCAGCCTCGGGAGCTTCGGCGGCCGATGCCTCATCGGCTGCTTCCATCTCCGCCAGCTGCTCGGCAGTGGGCTCGTCCTCGGTATCGGCCTCGATGCTCTCGGTCTGTGCCTCGTCGTCGTGGTCGGTGCGGGCCAGCACCATCACCTTATCGTTCTCGCCCAGACGCATGACCCGGACACCGGAGCCGTAGCGGCTCTGAACGGGGATCTCGTTGGCGTGCAGGCGGATGATGATGCCCTCCTGACTGCTCAGCAGCACATCGTCGATGTCATCCACGATCTTGACGGCTGCCACCTTGTCCTTGGAGGCGTCGTAGTTGCGGATGCCCTTGCCGCCGCGGGCAGTGATGCGGTAGGTGTCGATGTCAGAGCGCCGGCCCTTGCCGTTTTCGGTGACGGTGAGCACCGTGCCGCCCTCGCGGCAGATGCAGACGCCGACGACCTCGTCGCCCTCGGCCAGCTTGATGGCGCGGACGCCGTGGCCGCTGCGGCCCATCGGGCGGGCATCGGCCTCGTTGAAGCGGATGGCCTGACCGTTGCGGGTAGCCACGATGAGCATATCATTGCCGGTGGTCAGGCGGGTCCATGCCAGCGCGTCGCCCTCGTTGAGCGCAATGCCGATGAGGCCCGTCTTGCGGATGTTGGCGTACTGCTCCAGCGGGGTGCGCTTGATGAGGCCCTGCTTGGTGACCATGGTGACGAAGCCGCCCTTGTTGTCCTCGTCCTTGGGGTAGCAGAGCATATTGGTGACCTTTTCGCCCTCGGCCAGCTGCAGCAGGTTGACGATGTTGCTGCCCTTGCTGGTGCGGCTGCCCTCGGCGATGGTGTAGCCCTTGATGCGGAAGAGGCGGCCCTTGTCGGTGACGAACAGGACATAATCATGGGTAGAGCCCACGAACATCTCCTGCACGATGTCCTCTTCCTTTCGGGTCATGCCGGAGATGCCGCGGCCGCCGCGCTTCTGGGCCTGATAGGTGGCCTTGAGCTGGCGCTTGATATAGCCAGCCTCGGTGAGGGTGTAGACGCACTGCTCCTCGGCGATGAGGTCTTCGATGTCCACTTCGCCGGTGACGGACTGGATCTCGGTGCGGCGCTCGTCGCCGAAACGCTTCTTCATGTCCAGCAGCTCGTTCTTGACGATCTCCAGCACCCGGGCGTCGTTGGCGAGGATGTCCTCCCAATCCTCGATCTTTGCCTGTAAGCCGGACAGCTCTTCCTCGATCTTGAGGATCTCGAGACCAGCCAGACGGCCCAGCTGCAGCTTGACGATAGCGTCGGCCTGCGGGTCGTCGAAGCCGAACTGCTCCATGATAGCGGCCTTTGCCTCGGCCATGCCGCCCTTGCAGGCGCGGATGGTAGCGATGAGCTCATCCACGATGTCGGTGGCCTTCTTCAGACCCTCGAGGATGTGGGCGCGCTCCTTGGCCTTCTTCAAATCATACTGCGTGCGGCGGCGGACGACTTCATCCTGGAACTCGACGTACTTCTGTATCATCTGTTTCAGGGTCATGACCTTCGGCACCTTATGGTCGATGGCCAGCATGATGACGCCCACGGTATCCTGCAGCTGGGTGTACTGGTACAGCTGGTTCAGGATGACCTGCGCGTTGGCGTCCTTGCGGATGTCCACCACGATGCGCATACCCTTGCGGTTGGTCTCATCGTTCAGGCCGGTGATGCCCTCGATCCGCTTGTCCTTGACCAGCTCTGCCATGTTCTCGATGAGGCGGGCCTTGTTGACCATATACGGGATCTCCGTAATGATGATCTGGGTACGGCCATTCTTGGTCTCTTCGATGGTAGCACGGCCCCGCAGGGTGATTTTGCCGCGGCCGGTGGCGTAGGCGGCGCGGATGCCGCTGCGGCCCATGATGATACCGGCAGTGGGGAAGTCCGGTCCCTTGATGTGCTCCATCAGGCCGGGCAGATCGATGTCGGGGTCCTCGATATAGGCCACGCAGCCGTCGATGACCTCACTGAGGTTGTGGGGCGGGATGTTGGTGGCCATACCGACGGCGATGCCCTGACTGCCGTTGACCAGCAGGTTGGGGAAGCGGCAGGGCAGGACGCTGGGTTCTTTCTTCGTCTCGTCGAAGTTGGGGTCCCAGTTGATGGTGTCTTTGTCGATGTCGGTCAGCATCTCGACCGCCATGCGGCTCATGCGGGCCTCGGTGTAACGGTAAGCAGCCGGGGGGTCGCCATCGACCGAGCCGAAGTTACCCTGACCATCCACCAGCGGGTAGCGCAGGGAGAAATCCTGTGCCAGACGGACCATGGCGTCGTAAACGGAGGCGTCGCCATGGGGGTGGTAAGAGCCCAGCACCGCACCGACGGTATCCGCCGACTTGCGGTAGGGATGGCTGGGGTCGTTGCCGCGTTCGTGCATGGTGTAGAGGATGCGGCGGTGGACGGGCTTCAGGCCGTCACGCACATCCGGCAGGGCGCGGGCCACGATGACCGACATGGAGTAATCCAGAAACGCCGTTTCGATCTCCTTCTTGACGTCCCGGATGATCATCTTGGTACCGCTGCCCGGTATCATCACATAATCTTCTTCCATTGTTTCCTCCAATTACACGTCGAGCTTTGCGTACTGGGCGTTGGTCTCGATAAAGCGGCGGCGGGGCTCCACCTGATCGCCCATCAGGATGGTGAACGCCTCATCGGCCTTCTCGGCATCCTCGATGGTGATGCGGACGATAACGCGGTTCTCGGGGTTCATGGTGGTCTCCCAGAGCTGCTCCGGGTTCATCTCACCAAGGCCCTTATAGCGGTTGATCTTCGCGCCGGGCATCTCCTGCGAGAGCAAGGCCATTTCGGCGTCGTTGTAAGCGTATTTGATGGTGCTGCCCTTCTGCACCTTGAACAGCGGGGGCTGTGCCACATAGACATGGCCCTGCTCGATGAGGGGGCGCATATAGCGGAAGAAGAAGGTGAGCATCAGGGTGCAGATGTGAGAGCCATCGACATCGGCATCGGCCATGATGAACACTTTGTCATACCGCAGCTTGGAAATATCGAACTCGTCGCCGATGCCGCAGCCCAGTGCCAGCACGACAGGCATCAGCTTGTCGTTGCCGTAGATACGGTCGGCACGGGCCTTTTCGACGTTGAGCATCTTGCCCCACAGGGGGAGGATGGCCTGAATGGCCGAGTCACGGCCCATCTTGGCCGAGCCGCCTGCAGAATCACCCTCGACGATGAAGATCTCGGTGCGGGTGGGGTCTTTTTCGCGGCAGTCCGCCAGCTTGCCGGGCATCCGGCTGGTCTCGAGGGCGCTCTTGCGGCGCACCAGCTCACGGGCCTTCTTGGCGGCGGCGCGGGCGCGGGCGGCCTGGGTGGCCTTTTCGAAGATGGCCTTGGCCACGCCGGGGTTCTCCTCAAAGAACTCCATCAGCTTGGAGTAGACCATGTTGGAGACGAGGGTCCGAATTTCCGTATTGCCCAGTTTTGCCTTGGTCTGGCCCTCGAACTCGGCCTCCTGCAGCTTGACGGAGATGACGCAGATGAGGCCCTCACGGACGTCAGCGCCGGAAAGGTTCTCATCCTTATCCTTCAGCAGACCGTGGCTGCGGCCATAGTCATTGAACACGCGGGTGAGGCTGCTGCGGAAGCCCTCTTCGTGGGTGCCGCCGTCGGGGGTGTTGACGTTGTTGGCGAAGCTCAGCAGCAGCTCATTGTAGCTGGAATTATACTGCAAGGCGATCTCTGCCATGCCCCGGTCGGTCTGGCCCTTGAGATAGATGACGTTGGGGTGGAGCACCTCGAGGTCGCGCTTCTCGCCCAGATAGGTGACGAAACTCTTGATGCCGCCCTCGTAGCACATGACCTCGGTGCGGTAGGTGGGCTCGCCCTCCTTGCCGTCCTCTAGGACGGGGGTGTAGAGCTCGCGCTCATCGGTCAGGGTGATCTTGACACCGGCGTTCAGGAAGCTCTCTTCCCGCAGGCGCTTTTCCAGCGTTTCGAAGTTGTAGACGGTGGTGTCCTTGAACATCTCCGGGTCGGGCTTGAAGGTGACGCGGGTGCCGGTGACACTGGGGTCCACGGTGCCGATGCACTTCAGCGGGCCGTCCGGGTCGCCGCGGCGGAAGGTCTGCTCGTACTCGCGGCCGTCGCGGCGGACGTTGACGGTCAGCCACTCCGAGCAGGCGTTGACGACGGACGCGCCGACGCCGTGCAGGCCGCCGGCCACCTTGTAGCCGGAGTTCTCGCCGCCGAACTTGCCGCCGGCGTGGAGGATGGTAAAGACGACGGTGACGGCAGGCAGACCGGTATCAGCCTGGATGTCCACGGGGATGCTGCGGCCATTGTCCGTGACCTGAATGATGTCGCCCTTCAGGATCTTGACCTCGATGTGGTCGCAGTAACCGGCCAGAGCCTCGTCGATGGCGTTGTCCACGATCTCGTACACCAGATGGTGCAGACCGCGCTCGCCGGTGGAGCCGATATACATACCGGGGCGCTTGCGCACTGCCTCCAGACCTTTCAGGACCTGGATCTCGCTGGCGTTGTATTCATGGTCCGTCGCAGTTTCTGCGTTGGTACTGGTAATGATTTCCTCTGCCATTTCCTTTCTCCCTTTTGTTTTGTTTCGTTTTTTCGTTACTATTTGTAAAAGCGATCAATCGCTGGTTGGCTTATTCCAGTTTCATCTCCGTGCGCCGTTTGAGCGCAGCCGGCGACAGCTCCGAGAGATAGACCGTATCCACCGGGGAATCTGCCAGCACATAGCTCTGGGGCAGCTCATCGGACAGGCTCACCACTGCCCCGTTTTTCTGGGCGTAGTTCAGAAACTCCCGCCCCCGGGGTGAGATGGTCGTCGTTTCCAGATTGAAGATGCCGATGATGTCCCGGTCGTTCAGGACATAATCGCGGCCAAGGTGTACATACATTGCATCACACTTTCGTCAGCACGCCGCCGTTCATCCGGTAGACCTCGCCGTCTGTTTTGAGGAAAGCGGTGTCGTCGCAGCTGGTCACGAAGGTCTGCTTTTCCCGCATCCGGGTGAGCAGATACTGCTTGCGGCCATCATCCAGCTCGCTGAGCACGTCGTCCAACAGCATCACCGGATGTTCGCCCGTGATGGAGGCAGCTGCGGCGGCTTCGGCCATTTTCAGGCTGAGCACGACGCTCCGCTGCTGTCCCTGACTCGCATACACTTTTGCAGGCTGACCATCCAAAAGAAGGTCCAGATCTTCCCGGTGAGGGCCGCAGAGGCTCTGCCCGGCCCGCAGCTCTTCGGGCATCTTCTGCCGCAGAAGCTGGGCCAGACCGCCCGGCTCAAACTGGGCCGCATACCGCAGACTCAGTGTTTCCGCCCCGCGGGAAAGTTCCTCATAGTTGGCACAGGCCAGCGGGGAGAGAGCGGCGAGATAGGCTCTGCGCCGCTGCTGGATGGCCTCGCCCTGCTGGGCAAGCTCCACATTCAGCACTTCTAATAAGGCCCGCTTTTCGGCATAAGGCCGCTCAATGCCATTGGAAGAGCGTCGAAGCAGCGCATTTTTCTGCTGCAAGGCCCGGACATAGCGGCGGTAGAGGGTCAGGTAGCCGGGGTAGAGCTGGCAGAGGGCAGCGTCCAGAAATTTCCGCCGCCCTTCCGGCGCGCCTTTTACAAGGCTCAGGTGTCCGGGGTCGAAGACCACCGCCGGAAAGCTGCCCGCAAGGCTGGCCGCCCGCTTGACTGCGCCCCCGTTCACCGAGACTGTCCGGCCCGGGCGGGGGGAATCCGGCGCGCCCACCGTCAGGCGGACGCGGTTCGGCTCTTCCTTTTCCTGCTCTTCCTGCTGTGCGCGGAGGGTGGACGCTTTGAGTACGGCGAAGGGTTCGCCCCGGCGCACCAGCTCTGCGTCCTTGCCGCCCCGGAAGCTCTTGCCGCCGGTGAGCAGCCAGATGGCTTCCAGGAGGTTCGTCTTGCCCTGGCCGTTGTTGCCGCAGATGACAGTCAGCTCCCGGCCCGGCGTCAGGCTGGCCGAGGCGATGTTCCGGTAATTTTCGACTTCGAGAGAGAGCAGCCGCATCAGCCGCCCATCCCGATCTCGATGGTCTGGCCGTCCAGCTCCACGGTGTCGCCCGGGCGGCACTTCTTGCCGCGCATGGTGCAGACTTCGCCGTTGACCTTCACGGCCCCGCCCTGAACGAGCTCCTTGGCTTCGCCGCCGGTCTCGCACAGTCCCGCATATTTCAGCAGGGCGTCCAGCTTGATAAATTCGGTATGGATGAGGATCTTTTGCATTTTATTACGCCTCTCAGTCGTTTTTGAAGCGGACGGGCAGGACCAGATACAGGAAGTCATTGCCCTCCACCGGCAGCACTTTCACCGGGCTCAGCGGGCCGCTGATCTCCATCCGCACTTTCTCGGTGCGGGCATTGCGCAGCGCGTCCAACAGGTAGCGGTTGTTGAAGCCGATCTCCACCTCGTCGCCCTCGCACTCGGCATTGAACTCATCGACGACGCGGCCCAGATTGGTCTGGCAGCGGACGACGACTTTACCCTCTGTAAAAGTGATGCGGAGGGGATTTTTTAAACGCTCTGTAATAATCAGAGAAGCGCGCTCGATGGTCTCGATGAACTCCTTGGTGTCGATGGTCACCCGGGTGCGGCTGCCTGCCGGAATGACATTGTGATAGTTGAGGAACTCGCCCTCGATGAGGCGGCTCATGATGGTGTAGCCGGCGGTCATGAACACGACGTAGCGGCGGTTGGCACAGATGTGGACCGGCTCTTCGTCGTCGTTGGGCAGCAGATGAGACACTTCGGTCATGGTCTTGCTGGGGACGATGATTCGGATGTCCTTGACGGCAGTGACGGGCCGTTCCACGATGGCCAGACGGTAGCCGTCCAGGGCAACGATGGTCATTTTATCCGGCTCGATCTCAAAAAGTTCACCGGTATGCGCAGGTTTTTTCTCATCCTGGCTGACGGCGTAGAGGGTGCGGTCGATCATATCGCGGAGCACGCCGGTCTTGATGGTCAGGGTCTCCTCGGCGCCGGTGTTGGGCAGCTCGGGGAAATCGGTGGCCGACATGGACTGGATCTCGAACTGCGCCACCCCGCTCTGGATGGTGGTTTTGCCATTATCGGCAGACTGGATGGTAATCTGGCCTGCCGGCATCCGGCTGATCATGCTGCTGAGTAGCTTGGCGTTCAGCACGATCTCACCGGGTTCTTTGACATTGGCTTCGATGGTGGTCACGATGCCCATTTCGAGGTCGTAGCCGGTGAGGGTCAGCTGGAAGCCTTCTGCCTTCAGTAAAATGCCCTCCAGTACCGGGATGGTAGAGCGCAGAGTGACTGCTTTGGATACGCCGTCAATGGCTGCACTCAGAAGAGTTTTGTCGCAGATGATGTTCAAATCTTCTTCTCTCCTTTTTTGCGTCAGTTTTGCTGTCGTTCCTCATGGGATCCGATGCAAAAACCTGTTTTCTTTATTGAACTTGTTGTAGTAATCGTAGTAGGGGGTGGGGAAGATGTGGAAAACTCTGCAAACCCTTGCCGGGATGCGGGGATTTGGTTTTCCACAGAGATGTTGAGGAACTGTGAATGGAATGTTGAATCGGGGAGAGCGGTGGTTCTTTCCACATCCGCTGTGAAAAACAGAAGTTGAATGTTGAAAACCATGTGGAAAGAGTGGAAAGTTTCGGCCTTTCACCACAATATCTAGGTTTATTTTCCCCTTTTTGTTCCTCTTTCTCCCCATATTTTGGGGTTTGGCCCCTGAATGAGTATGACTTTTACACCGACTCTGGTGCGTTAAGCCTTCACATTCTTGATGATGTCGCTCACCGTCTCCCGCAGGTGCTGGTCGTTCTTCATGTCCCGCTCCATGGTCTTGAGGGAGTAGACGATGGTGGAATGGTCACGGCCCGAGAACTCCCGGCCGATCTCCTCCATGCTCATGCCGGTGACCTCGCGCAGGATGTAGATGGCCACACGGCGGGCGGAGGCCACATTGGCGTTCCGCTTGGTGCCGCGGATGTCGGCAGGGGAGACGTTGAAGGTGCGGGATACCTCACCCACGATCTTCTCGATGGTGACAGGCACGGGCTGGGTCTCGTTGAGGATGTCCTTGATGGCATTCTGTGCCACGCTGATGACCGGCTGGATGCCCTCGAGCATATAGTAGGCATTGAGCTTTTTGACCGCGCCTTCCAGCTGGCGGATGTTATTTTTCAGATGGTTGGCGATGAATTCGGCCACATCCTCGGGCAGATCGAGGTGGAGAAGCTCCGCCTTGCGCTTGACGATGGCCACGCGGGTCTCGAAATCCGGCGGCTGGACGTCGGCGGTCAGGCCCCACTCGAAGCGGGTGCGCAGACGCTCTTCCAGGCTCTTGATCTCCTTGGCCGGGCGGTCGGATGCGATGACGATCTGCTTGTGGGCATCGTGGAGGGAGTTGAAGGTATGGAAGAATTCTTCCTGGGTGGACTCCTTGCCCGCGATGAACTGGATGTCGTCCACCAGCAGCAGGTCGGCCACGCGGTACTTCATCCGGAAGTCCTCGGTGCTGCCGGCGCGGATGGCCGCGATCAGCTCGTTGGTGAACTGCTCACAGGTGACATACATGATGACGAAGTCGGGGTGGGTGCGCTTGATCTCGGTCTGGATGGCCGTCAGCAGATGGGTCTTGCCGAGGCCCGAGCCGCCGTAGATGAACAGCGGGTTGTAGGCACCGGAAGGGTTGGCTGCAACAGCCTGCGCCGCAGCAAACGCAAACTGGTTGGACGGGCCTTTGATGAAGTTCTCGAAGGTGAATTCATAGTTGCCCTGCGGGGAGGCGGGGTTCGCCTCGTACTGCTGGGCCAGCACCACTTCGTGGGGCGGCGTGCTGGGGACGACGAGGGTGATGTCCACGTCAAAGCCCAGCACTGTTTTGAAGGCCTCTTTGAGCAGGCCGAGATAACGGTCCGTCACGATCTTGCAGATGAAGTCGTTGCGCACCGAGAGGGTGATATGGCTGGAGTCCTCAAAGCTGATAGGCTCCAACCCGTCGATATAGAGATTATACGTCGGCTCCGCCATCTGCGCCTTGCAGTAGCTCTGGGCAGCCTCTAAAACGTCCTTGAAAGAATCCATAGTACATCCACTCCATTGAAGTTTTCAACAATGCTGCTGATACCAGGTTAGTATACCACAAAAATCCCCCTGCGTCTATATTATATAAGGTAATTTATAATACATAAAAAAGACATACCTGCGTCTGGGAAACAGCCTTGTGTCCAAGGCGGAGAAAAGCCACAAGATATTGTGGATAAAAAGTTTTCCACGGGAAATGGGTGAAAAAGTTGAAAGTTTCTCCACAGAGGTTTTTCAAAAAAGTTTGAAGGAAAGCGAAAAAAATGCTTGACAGAAGGCCATAGTGTGCGATATACTGTTGAATTGCAAGCCTGTCCCCATTTTGGGACCAGAATAGACCCCATACCGGGGACGAGTTTTTACGGAGGAAATACACCATGAAGAGAACTTTTCAGCCCAAGAAGCGTCAGCGCAAGGAAGTTCATGGCTTCCTGACCCGCATGAGCACCAAGAACGGCCGCAAGGTCATCAACGCACGCCGTGCTAAGGGCCGCAAGAGCCTGACCGTCTGATCCTGAGCAGTATGCATCAGGTCCGGCGCAGAATGGAATATGCGCAAAAAGGCCGCTGATATTGGATTGGCGGTCTTATTTTTTTACCCGGCATTCGGGAAAAAGGCCGGAAAGCTGCGGTGAATAGTCGCATTGCCTAAAAAAACTGTCAAAGATTTGGCAGAGAAAACGCCCGGATGAGCTTTTCATGTCGGCGTTTTTTTGCTATACTGAACACTGAGCATTGCTTTTTTCCGGGCGGTGCTCCCACATCACCTGAAGGGAGGCGCACAGGATGCGCTATCGTCCCATCCGCCGCAACGGCGAGTTTGGCCGCGTGTATGCCCGCGGCAAGTCCTATGTCAACCAGGCGCTGGTACTCTACGTGCTCAAAACGCGGAGCAAGCGCACCCGGGTGGGCCTGACGGCCACCAAAAAGATCGGCCACGCCGTGCAGCGCAACCGCGCCCGCCGCGTTATGAAGGCCGCCATCGACGAACATCTCGACTACAACATCGGCGGCTACGACCTCGTTTTCGTAGCCCGGGGCATGACCCCCCGGCTCAAGAGCTGGCAGCTCAGCGCCATCGTGGCAAAGCTCTTCGCTCAGGCCGGCCTGCCGGATAAGGCAAAGCAGCCGGGCGCAAAGCCCCCAGCCACCCTGCCGCCGGTCCGGAAGCCCGAGGCGTGAGCATCTTTCAGAAAGCCCTCTGCGGGCTCATCCGGCTCTACCAGAAGTTCATCAGCCCGGGGCTGGGGCGGAACTGCCGCTTTTCGCCCTCCTGCAGCCAGTACGGCATCGAGGCCATCCGCACCCACGGCTGCGTCAAAGGGCTGCTGCTGACGGCGTGGCGCATCGCCCGGTGCAATCCGCTGGGCCGCTGGGGCTACGACCCCGTACCGGAAAAGGGCCGCTGGAAAAATCCGGCCCGGCATCTCTCAGCCTCGGCTCTGTTTTCCACCAGACACGAAAAATAAGTGGAAAACCTCTTCGCCGATGTTCTTTGGAAGAGCGCTGAAGCGGGGAAGACCTCTCCGTCAATGCCCTTTGAAAAAGGGCGGCAGAGGGGAGGAAAACCTCTCCGTCACGGCTTCGCCGTGCCACCTCCCCTGGCGAGGGGAGACTGAGAGGAAAATCTATTATCATTGCTTCTTGTGACGTGCTGAACTGTGGGCGGCGTGTCCTACGATAAAAATAACCGTCCCGCACCACAGGCGGGGCAGAATGGACAGAGACATGAATATTTTGTACATCCTCGGTGTACCTCTCGGCTATGTGATGGAGTGGATCTACAACCTCATCCCGAACTACGGCTGGGACATCATCATCTTCACCATCGTCATCCGCCTGCTCAGCATCCCTCTGCAGCTCAACCAGCAGAAGAGCATGGCCAAGATGTCCGCTTTCCAGCCGATGATCGCCGACATCCAGAAAAAGTACAAGGACAAGCCCGAAAAGCAGCAGGAAGAGCTGCTCAAGCTCCAGCAGGAGTACGGCTATAAGCCCACCGCCGGCTGTATGCCCATGCTGGTCAACTTCCTCGTCATGTTCGGCGTTATCGAGGTCGTGTACCGCCCGCTGCAGCGCATCTTCCACATTGGCGCCGACGCCATCACCGCCGCAGGCGATGCCATGACCGCTCTGGGCATCAGCTTCACTCAGGTGACCCGCGACACCAATATCATCGCACAGGTGCTGGCCGGTGAGTCCACCGTCACCTCTGTGTTCACCGCAGACCAGCTGAACACCATCACTGAGTTCGGCCAGCACATGGACTTCTTCGGCATCGACCTGACCCGTGTGCCGCAGTACAGCCTGGCAGCAGACAACCTGCCCCTGCTGATCTTCCCCATCCTGGCTGTCGTCACCATGTTCATCTCCACCCACATCAGCATGAAGGCATCCGGCCAGGAGATGCAGGGCAGCATGAAGCTGACCATGTATATGATGCCTCTGATGTACGTCTTCTTCTGCTTTACCGTTCCCTGCGCATTCTCTCTGTACTACGTCATTTCCAACATCGTGATGACCGTCCAGACCCAGGTCATGCGCAAGATCTATGACCCCGAGAAGATGAAGGAGCAGGTCAAGGCCGAGATCGCTTCCCGCAAGAAGGAAGAGAAGCGCGGCGTGAAGAGCACCACCATCAAGGTCCAGGACGAGAAGACCGGTGAGGTCGTGGAAAAGAACATCTCTGCCAGCGAGATGAACAAGCGCCGCCTCGAGTATGCCCGCCAGCAGGATGCTGAGCGCTACAAGGACGAGCGTACTGTCCCGCTGAGCGAGCTGCAGAACAAAAAGGAGGATTGACGGTTATGATCCGTACGCAGGAAGCGACCGGCAAGACGGTCGATGAAGCACGCACCAACGCCTGCGCTCTGCTGGGCGTGGAAAAGGACGACATCAACGTCAGCTACGAAGTGCTGGAAATGCCCCAGAAGACCGGTTTTCTGGGCCTGAAGCTCACTCCCGCCAAGGTCCGCGTCAGCGTCGAGCTGCCGGACGAGCCTGTGGCAGCTCCTGCTGCCCCCGTTGAGGAGCCCACTCCCGTTGTGGAGGAAAAGGCTGCCCCTGTGGCGGCTGAGCCTGTCGTCGAAGAGACTGCCCCTGAAGCTCCCGCTGCTGTGGAAGAGCCTGCTGCTCCTGCTGAGGAAGCTGCCCCTGCCGAAGAGCAGGCTGCTCCCGCCGCAGAGGGCGAAGAGGTGGAAGTCCCCATCAACATCGAGGAGAACGCCAAGGTCAAGGCCGCTGTGGACTACCTGAAGGATGTCATCGAGAAGATGGGCGTACAGGACGTCAAGTTCAGCGCTGTGCAGAAGGGTGAGGCTACCATCATCCATCTGGACGGCGAGAAGATGGGCGCCCTCATCGGCCGCCGCGGCGAGACGATGGAGAGCCTGTCCTATCTGGCAAGCCTCGTGGCAAACCGCCTCGAGGGCGACTACATCAAGCTGGGCCTCGACGTGGCCGGCTACCGCGACAAGCGCGAGAGCGACCTGACCGCACTGGCACAGCGCATCGGTGCCAAGGTGCGCCGCACTGGCCGCAGCTTTGCCATGGAGCCCATGAACCCCTACGAGCGCCGCATCATCCACTCTGCCATCGGCAAGATGGAGGGCGTCCGCAGCGAGAGCAAGGGCGAGGGCCGTGACCGCCGTGTGGTCATCTACTCCACCGACCCCAACGCTGTGGCTGAGAGCGCAAATGCACGTCCCCGCGGACCCCGCGGCGGCCGTGACCGCAACGGCAATGGCCGCAGCGGCGGCTATCATCGAGGCGGCGAGCGCCGTGGTGACCGGAATGGCCGTGGCCCGCGCAATGGCGGCGGCCGTGGCGGCTACCGCTCCAATGTGCCTGAGCGCACCTACACCCCGCGCGATGCCGAGAATGCTGCCCCTGTGGCACCCAAGCGCACCGAGCGTGTGGATGACTTCGCTGATCTGAGCTTCGGCAAGATCGAGCTGTAAAAGCTGAATGATAAGACCCTCTCCCGCATGGCGGAAGCCGTGCAGGGGAGGGTCTTTTTTGTACGAGGAACACTATAAATTTACACATCTTTTGCATGAAGATGGTTTATGATGAAAAGCGAATCTGAAAGAATAATTTAGAAAGAAAAGTCGTTCTTATCAGAAAATTGGAGAATATGCCCAATTCCGGAAGAAATTTTTCTCCTACTTGCACATTGTAAAACAATGTCGACAAGCCTTATACTAGAGCTACAAATGCTTCGGAGTGTATACCAAGCAAAAAAGAGAGGAATTATTATGGAACAGAATAAGATTTCCCGCCGTAATTTCCTGCGCGTGGCCGGTGCATCGGCTACCGCCGCCGCAATGGGCGGTCTGGTTCCGGCTGCTTCCGCTGCCGGCATCAAAGACCTGTGGAGCATGGACCTGCAGATCCTTGCCACCAGCGATACCCACGGTAAGTTTGACCCCTGGGATTACGCCGCCAACAAGGCCGACGCCTCTGGCAGCGTGGCCCAGCAGGCAACTGCCATCAAGGAGAACCGCACCAAGACCACGCTGGTCGTGGATGCAGGCGACACCATTCAGGCAAACTCCGCTGAGCTGTTCCTGAACGACGATGTCCACCCCATGATCGCTGCTCAGAACGCCATCGGCTACGATGTCTACGTCACCGGCAACCATGAGTACAACTATGGCATGGCCACGCTGGAAAAGGTGCTCTCCCAGCAGAAGGCCAAGGTGCTGACCGGCAACGTCTACAGCCCCGAAGGCAAGCCTCTGGCTGACGGCTACACCATCATCAACAAGGGCGGCGTCAAGATCGGCGTCATCGGTATGGTCACTCCCAACATCACCCGCTGGGACGCCAAGAACCTCGAGGGCTGGACTGTCACCAACCCGGTGGACGAGAGCCGCAAGATCATTGATAAGATCAAGAACGATGTGGATGTCATCATCGGCGTTATGCATATGGATATTGACAATGAGTACGGCGTCTATGGCTCTGGCGTCACCGACCTGGCAAATGCCTGCCCCGAGTTCGACGTCATCGTCGCCGCTCACGGCCACAAGAGCATCCCCAACAAGATGATCAACGGCGTGCTGGTGGTCGAGAACAAGAATGCCGGTGCCACCGTCTCCGACATCCACGTCTATCTGGAGCGCGGCCTGAACGGCAAGTGGAAGGTGAAGGACCGCACCTCTGAGAACCTGATCATCAAGGACTACGCTCCCGACCCCGAGCTGACCGCTCTGCTGGCAGAGTACGACCAGCGCGCTAAGGACGACGCCGTGACCCCCATCGGCCAGCTGGTCGGCGGTGATCTGGCCCCCGAAAACGAGATCGACTGCCTGCCCCAGCCCATGGTGCAGGATACCGCTCTGCTGGACTTCATCAACGAGGTACAGATGTACTACACCGACGCTCGGGTGTCCGCAACGGCTCTGACCTCCATGACCTCCCAGATGCGCGAGGGTACCATCCGCAAGTGCGACATGGCAAGCATCTACACCTACCAGAACACCCTGTACAAGCTGCAGATGAACGGCTGGCAGCTGCGTCAGTTCATGGAGTGGTCTGCTGCCTTCTTTAAGACCTGGGAGCCGGGCGATGTGACCATCGCATTCGACTCTTCCGTCCGCTATTACCTGTACGATGCCTTTGCAGGCGTCAAGTATGACCTCGACATCTCCAAGCAGCCCGGCAACCGCATCCAGAACCTGACCTGGATGGATGGCCGTCCGGTGGAGGACGATGACAGCTTCGTGGTGGCCGTCAACAACTACCGTGCCACCACCCAGCTGCTGACTTATGCTGACATCTTCAAGGAGGGCGACGAGCTGCCCAAGCTGCTGGAGATCGACGTGCGCGGCGATGTGGGCGGCATCCGCGAACTGCTGGGCGAGTACATCCGCACCGTCAAGGGCGGCACCATCGAGCCGCATGTGGATAACAACTGGAAGCTCGTGGGCGACAACTGGAACGCTGCTGATCACGAGAAGGCCGTCAAGCTGCTGCGCGAGGGCAAGCTGGCCCTGTCGGAGAATGCCGACAGCCGCACCCTGCCCGGCAAGGCCATCACCACGGCCGATATTGCCGCATTCTGATTTTTCTTTCACACGCAACGGGGTGTGCAGTCTTTCAGGGGCTGCACACCCTTTTTTGCGCAGCATATTTCTTTTTTTGGCGGTTCGTGGTAGAATATACTGTATTCATCTGCGCATAAGGAGGGGAGAAGATGCAGCATTCGACCATTGCGGCCATTGCTACCGCTCCGGGTGCGGGCGGCATCGCCATCGTGCGGCTGTCCGGCCCGGAAAGCTATGAAGTGGCAGCGAAGGTGTTCCGTCCGGCCAACCCGGCCAAAAAGGTCGCGGACGCCAAAGGCTATACGGCCATGTTCGGTGCGTTCGTGGAGGGGGAAGAGGCTTTCGATGAGGGCGTGGCGCTGTTTTTCCGCGCGCCCCACAGCTACACCGGCGAGGATGTGGTGGAGCTTTCCTGCCACGGCGGCAGCGCAGTCGCCCGGCGGCTGGTGGAAGCCTGCATTGCGGCGGGCGCGTCGCCTGCCGCTCCCGGCGAGTACACCCGCCGCGCGTTCCTGAACGGCAAGCTCAGTCTGACCCAGGCCGAAGCCGTCATGGACATCATCTCCGCCGATGGCCGACAGGGGGCCGCGCTGGCAAATGCCTCCCTGAACGGTGTGCTGGCCCGGAAGATAGCGGCCCAGAAAGATGCTCTGACGGCTTTGCAGGCCCATCTGGCCGCCTGGGTGGATTTCCCTGAGGAAGATGTCCCGGAACTGAGCCAAAGCCACTTGTGCGAGGTCTTAGGCGGGGTAGAGCAGGAGCTGGACGCTCTCATCCAGAGCTACGATGCGGGCGCTGTCCTCCGCGAGGGCGTGGACTGTGCCATCGTGGGCAGACCCAATGCGGGCAAATCCACCCTGCTCAACCTGCTGGCCGGGTTCGACCGGGCCATCGTCACGCCGGTGGCCGGAACCACCCGCGATGTGGTGGAGCAGGCTGTCCAGCTGGGAGACGTCAGGCTGAATCTCTTCGACACTGCCGGTCTGCGTCAGACGGAAGACGAGATCGAAGCCGAAGGTATCCGCCGCAGCTGGAAGAAGCTGGACGAGGCGGGGCTTATCCTTGCCGTCTTCGACGGCTCGGAGCGCCCGACCCGGGAGGACATGGAGCTGGCTCAGCGCTGCGCGGGTCGTCCGGCCATCGCGCTGGTCAATAAAGAGGACAAGCCCACCCGGTTCGACGCCGAGCTCATCGCACCCTATTTTGCGATGGTGCTGCCGGTCTGCTGTCAGGAAGAGGGGGCGCGGAAGGTCATCGCGGCGGCGGTAGCCCGCCTGTTGGGGACCAACCAAATCGACCCCCACGCTGCCAGCCTCTCGGGACAGCGGCAGCTTTCCGCTGCCACCCGCGCCCGGGATGCCGTAGCCGGAGCGCTGGACGCCGCGCAGGGGCTCGGGCTGGACGCTGTGTCGGTCTGCGTGGACGACGCGTTGGATGCACTTTGCGAGCTGACAGGGGAGAACGCCTCGGAGGCGGTCATCAACGAGGTGTTTGAGAGATTCTGCGTGGGGAAGTAAGGACAGTATCGTTGCGCGCCTGTGCGCGGGGCAGAGCGCTTTTACGTTAAGTGGAATTGTTCTCTTTTGCTGGCAAAAGAGAACCAGAAAACCACCAGCGATTTCGACGCGCTGGATCCACGAGAAAGGGGCTGCTCGCCCCTTTCAGACCCCGAAGGGGTTGTCGAAACGGAAAAAAGCTAGTCGCTGCGCTAAGACGGGTTGCGGTGCCCAGCGACCACTTCGTGCCTTGAGTGGCACTCGTGTTCTGCTGACCGCGGCCCCAACAGCTCCTCCCTGTATCCGCCGCAGGCGGCGGTCGTCGCTGTTGCACTTTTTTCTCGTTTCTCCGATTTACGGCTTCGCCGAAGATTTTATGTTGCAAATAGAGGAAAGTATGAACCATTTAGGAGACTACGACGTTATCGTCATCGGTGCCGGACATGCGGGCATTGAGGCGGCCCATGCTGCCGCGATGCTGGGTGCAAAGACGGCGGTGTTCACCATGAGCTTGGACGCCATCGGCAATATGCCCTGCAACCCCAGCATCGGCGGCACGGCAAAAGGCACGTTGGTACGCGAATTGGACGCTCTTGGCGGCGTGATGGGCCTTGCGGCAGATGCCACCTATTTACAGAGCCGGATGCTCAACAAGGGCAAAGGCCCCGCTGTCCACGCCCTGCGCGTCCAGACCGACCGCAAGCGCTATCATGAATATATGAAGCACGCCCTTGAGCTGACGCCGGGGCTGGCTATCCATCAGGCGGAAATCATTTCCATCGAGGCGGAGGACGGCCATGTGAAGGGCGTCGTCACCCAGCTGAACGGGGAGTATGGCGCAAAGTGCGTGGTCATCGCCACCGGCACCAACCTCGGCGGAAAAATTTTTGTGGGCGATGCATGGTACGCCTCCGGCCCCGACGGGATGCACGCGGCCAACGCCCTCACCGAGAGCCTGAAAGCCTCCGGTCTGCCGCTGCGCCGCTTCAAGACCGGCACGCCTGCCCGGGTGCATCGGCGGAGCATCGACTTCGCCAAGCTGGAATGCCAGCCCGGCGACCCGGACAATGAACTTCAGCCTTTCAGCTTCATGACCGATGCGCCTATGCACAACAAGGTGGAGTGCTGGATCGCCTACACCAACCCTGAGACGCACAGAATCATTCTGGACAATATCCAGCGCAGCCCGCTCTACGGCGGCATGATCGAGGGCGTCGGCCCGCGCTACTGCCCGTCGATCGAGGACAAGGTAGTGCGGTTTGCAGGGAAGGACCGGCATCCCATCTTCGTGGAGCCCTGCGGTGAGAACACCGAGGAAATGTATCTGCAGGGTGCGTCCAGCAGTCTGCCGGAGGATGTGCAGAATGCATTCTACCGGAGCATCAAGGGCTTCGAGAATATTGAGATCATGCGCCCGGCCTACGCCATCGAGTACGACTGCGTAGACCCCACCAGCCTCGAAGCCACGCTGGAAAGCAAGGTGGTGCGGGGCCTCTACGGTGCGGGACAGTTCAACGGCACCTCGGGCTACGAGGAAGCCGCCGCGCAGGGCCTGCTAGCCGGTCTGAACGCTGCCCGGAACGCATTGGGCGAAAGCCAGCTCATCCTGCCCAGGCAGTCGAGCTATCTCGGCACACTGGTGGATGACCTTGTGACCAAGGGCGTCATGGACCCCTACCGGATGATGACCAGCCGCAGCGAGTACCGCCTGACCCTCCGTCAGGACAACGCCGACACCCGGTTGACGCCCATCGGCAGGGAATACGGCCTCGTGCAGGACGACCGCTGGACAAAGTACCAGCAGACGCAGGCTGTGCTGGACGCAGAGCGCCGCCGTCTGCATGACGCCCATCTGCGCACGGCGGACCTGCGCGCCGCGATGGAAGCAGCGGGCCTCGCCCCGGCCGCAGAGGGCGGCATTGCCGAAGAGCTGCTGCGCCGGCCGGAGATCGACTATCCGCTCATCGCGGGAATTATAGGCTGGGGCGAGGGCATCACGCCCATGCTGGCTGAGCGTCTGGAAACTGAAATCAAGTACGCGGGTTACATTGCCCGGCAGGACCGGATGATACACGAGGTGGCCCGCCACGAGAAGACCCTCATCCCGGAGGATTTCTCTTACACAGAGCTCACTGGCCTGACATTGGAAGCCCGCGAGAAGCTGGCCCGCATCCGCCCGAAAAACTTGGGGCAGGCGGGACGCATCCCCGGCGTGTCGCCGTCGGATGTGGCACAGCTGAGTATTGCGCTGGCGGCGAAGAGAAGCTAAAGTTCTCTTTTGCGCGCCAAAAGAGAATCAGAAATGGTTGTCGCGCCGGTGGCGCGGAGTCAGAGCGCTTTTTCGCTGGGCTAAGTTCTCTTTTGCGTGCCAAAAGAGAACCAGAAAAGCACCCGCTACTTCCGAGGCGCGGGAGGCACGGGAAAGGGGCTACTCGCCCCTTTCAGACCCCGAAGGAGTAGTCGAAACGGAAAAAAGCTAGTCGCTGCGCTTAACGCTTTTTTCTCGTTTCTCCGATTTGCTGCTTCGCAGCGGGTGTTACGCCCTCGCAGGGCGTGAAGTTCAGCAGAAAGGTAAAATCTTCGGCGGAGCCGTAAATGGGAGAAGCACAAAAAAATGCGTTTAGCGAAGCGGCTAGCATTTTTGGGCTTCGACCTCATCTTTGGAATTGTTAAGGGCGAGGAGCCCTTAACTCGTTGCGGGGAGAGTGGAGTCCAGAGGTAGGGAGGGGGGATTCGAAACACCCCTCCCTACCTCTGGCCCGCGCGGAGCGCAAAGCCATTTGACCGAAAAAGAAAACATCCCCCGCGCCACCGGCGTGAGAGACAGCAATATACCTGTTTGATTCATGCTATTTTTGAAAATTGCGATAAGCTTTTGTGAAATGAGGATAAGTTTATGATCGATAAGAACCGACTGGAACAGAAATGTTCCACATGGAACATCGCGCTCACCGGAACCCAGCTCGACCAGTTGGACGCCTTTGCGGAGATCCTGGTGGAGTACAACCAGAAGGTCAACCTGACCGCCATCACCGACCCGGAGGGCATCGAGGACAAGCACTTCCTCGACAGCCTGCTCTTTGCCTCTCAGCCTGAGGTGGCAGGGAAGATGGTGGATGTCGGTGCAGGCGCGGGCTTCCCGGGCATCGTGACGAAGATTTTCAAGCCCGAGTTGGAGCTGACCCTGATGGAGCCTACCGGCAAGCGGGTGGAGTTTCTGAAATACGCCTGCGGCCAGCTGGGCCTTACCGGTGTGGAGTTCGCCAAGGAGCGCGCCGAGGAAGCTGCTCGCAAGGCGTGGCGTGAACAGTTCGATTTGGCTTCGGCCCGCGCGGTGGCGGCTCTGCCCATGCTGGCAGAATACTGCCTGCCGCTGGTGAAGGTGGGTGGAAACTTCCTTGCCATGAAGGGCGCTTCCGGCGAAGAAGAGCTGGCTGCAGCCCGGGGTGCCATCAAGAAGCTGGGCGGCGAGTACAAAGAGACCCGCACCCTCCATCTGCCGGGCGGCGATACCCGCACTCTCATCCTCTGCAAAAAGATTTCGCAAACTCCGACTGCCTACCCCAGAAACGGCGGAAAAATTGCGAAAAGTCCGCTGAAATAACGGAGCATCGAATAGAAAATGCAAGACCCTGCCGAACGAATCTTCTGGCAGGGTCTTTTATTTTCTGGTAAACTGGGGATGTAAGCAGTTGACTTTTCCACGTTTTCCCGGGAAAGGGTGGAAAACCATGACGATTCCAGACGAAAAGGGGCGGTATCATGTTTGAGAGAAAGAAATCTGCCGGAAAAATCTATGCTCTCCCGATCGAGAGCATCCAGCCGTCGCCATTTCAGGCGCGGACGAATTTCAACGAGCAGGAGCTTGCGGGGCTTGCGGCCAGCATCCGGGAGAATGGCTTGTTGCAGCCGATCGCCGTGCGCAAAAAAGAAGACGGCTATGAGCTGGTGGCGGGGGAGCGGCGCCTCCGCGCCTGCAAGATGGCAAAGATGCAGACCATCCCGGCCATCCTTTGCGACTATGCCGACGACAAGACGGCAGCGATGGGGCTTCTGGAAAATCTTCAGCGGGAGAATCTGAACCCCTTCGAGCAGGCGCAGGGCCTGCGGGATGTGATGGTCTTGTGGGACTGTACGCAGGCGGAGGCGGCCAAGCGGCTTGGCATGGCTCAGCCGACGCTGGCCAACAAGCTGCGATTATTGCAGCTCACCCAGGACCAGCGGCAGTTCGTGCTGGACAACGGCCTGACGGAACGCCACGCCCGGGCAGTGCTGCGCCTGCCGGAGAATCGCCGCAGTGAAGCGCTCATCACCATCGCCAAGCGGAAGATGAACGCCCGGGCTACAGACTTGTACATCGAGCAGCTGCTGAACGCAGCTGCCCCGGGACGTCACCGCATCTCAATGGTGAAGGACGTCCGCATTTTTGTGAATACCATCGACCACGCCATCCGCCTGATGACGGACAACGGTGTACCGGCAACGGCGCACCGGGAAGAGCGGGATGGGTACATTGAGTATACCGTGCGCATCCCGACGGCAGCGGCACAGAGGTGAGGGGAGAGGGCCAGTGTTCCATGTGGAACATTGGCTCTTTTTCTTTTGAGCGGCTTCACGCGCCGGTGGCGCGGGGGTAGAGCGCTTTTTCGCTGGGCTAAGTTCTCTTTTGCGTGCCAAAAGAGAACCAGAAAAGCACCCGCTACTTTCGAGGCGCGGGAGGCACGAACTAGGGGCTGCTCGCCCCTAGTAACCCCGGAGAGGTGGGCTCCAACTCAAAATGCTGGAGATTCGTGCATTCGCACGAAGATCTCTTAACCGCATTTTGAGCCTCCGCCGATTTGCTGCTCCGCAGCAGAATTCACGCTTTTGCTGGACGTAAAGTTCTGCTAAGACATAACGCCATCGGCGAAGCCGTAAATCGGAGAAACGAGAAAAAAGCGTTTAGCGAAGCGACTAGCTTTTTTCCGTTTCGACCTCATCTTCGGAATTGTTAAGGGCGTGCAGCCCTTAACTCGTTGCGGGGAGAGTGGAGTCCAGAGGTAGGGAGGGGGGATTCGAAACACCCCTCCCTGCCTCTGGCCCGCGCGGAGCGCAAGCCACTTGACCAAAAGAAAAAACCTGCCCCGCGCCACCAGCGCGCGAGAACCAGCTTAAAGAAAAAACCAGCCCTGCCTCTGGCCCGCGCGGAGCGCAAAGCAATTTGACCGAAAGAAAACATCCCCCGCGCCACCAGCGCGCGAACCTGCTTAAAGAAGAGTTGGCTCTAATGCAAAGCAAGCTGCCTCAACGCTACAGCTTTACTGCAAAAATCAATTTTTAACCTCAAAGAATGCAAAAAATAGATGCTGAATCTGCATTTCCTACCGTAAAATTATAAAGAACCGGTTCAAAAAGCCGCGCTGATGTGCTATACTAAGCTGTATAAGGGACCTGCTGAGGGGAAAACGGCGGGCTTCGTCCTCGAAATGTTCCATGTGGAACAAATCTTTTTCCCGGAAGGAAGCAAGTAGCGTGGCAAAAATCGTTGCTGTTGCAAACCAGAAGGGCGGCGTGGGCAAGACCACCACAGCCGTCAACCTCTCGTCCTGCGTGGCGGCGCTGGGCAAAAAAGTGCTCATCGTAGACCTCGACCCACAGGGCAACACCACCACCGGTTATGGTATTTCCAAGCGGAGTGTAGATATTGGTACATACGAAATTCTCATTGGCGAGGCCGACGCGCGGCAGGCTGTCCGCAAGACGGAGTTCCGCACCGACGTCATCGGCTCCAACACCCGCCTCGCGGGCGCCAGCCTTGAGATGATCGACCTGCCGGGCCGCGAGAGCCGCCTGCGCAAGGCGCTGGCCCCCATCCAGAAGGATTACGACTTTATCTTCATCGACTGCCCGCCCAGCCTTGACCTGCTGACACTGAACGGCCTGTGCGCCTGCGACAGCATCCTCATCCCGGTGCAGTGCGAGTATTACGCGCTGGAAGGTCTGTCGGAGCTTATCAGCACTCTTAAGACCGTCCGCAAGAAGTACAACCCCTATCTGGACATCGAAGGCGTGGTGTTCACCATGTTCTCCGTCCGCTATAACCTGACACTGCAGGTGGTGGAGCAGGTCAAGAAATACTTTGGAAACAAGGTGTATCAGACCACCATCCCTCGCAGCATCCGCATCTCGGAAGCTCCCAGCTATGGCCAGCCCATCAACTTCTATGAGCCGAAGGGCAAGGGCAGCGAGGCGTATATGGACCTTGCCATCGAGTTCGTGAAGAGCAACCGCCCCGCCGAAGCTGCACCCAAGCGCCGCCGCGGAAAAGCTGCAGCGGAACCGGTCGAGACGATGGGGCTGGCCGATGTGAAGATGGACGGCTGAGGGAGAGAGGAGACCAATGGCAAAAGGAAGAGGAGGACTGGGCCGGGGGCTGGAAAGTCTGTTTGAGGACGCCGCCCCCAGCTTTGAGTCAGATACCAGGATCGAGACGCTGCCCCTGCGGGAGATTGAGCCAGACCCCGGCCAGCCCCGCAAGACCTTCGACGACGAGACGCTGGCAGAGCTTTCGGCCAGCATCGCCGAGCACGGTTTATTGCAGCCCATTGCGGTGCGCCCGAAGCCGTCCGGCGGCTATCTCATCGTGGCAGGCGAGCGCCGCTGGCGGGCCAGCCGGATGGCGGGCCTCACCGAGGTGCCGGTCATCGTCAAGGACGTGACCGATGAGCAGGCCATGGAGCTTGCGCTGGTGGAGAACCTGCAGCGCGAAGACCTCGACCCCGTGGAAGAGGCGGCCGGCATCCGTGAGCTGATGACCCGCTGCGATCTGACCCAGGAGCAGGCCGCCCGCAAGCTGGGCAAGAGCCGGAGCGCACTGGCCAACAGCCTGCGGCTGCTGAGCCTGCCGGAAACAGTGCTGGAACTGCTGAAAAGCGGCTTCATTACGATCGGACACGCGAAGGTCGTTTTGGGCCTGCCTACGCCGGAGCTGCAGGAGGAAGCGGCTCAGATGATAGCGGACAACCAGCTGAACGTCCGTCAGGCCGAAGCTTTGTGCAAAAAGCTGGCAAAGCCCGCAAAAGAGCCTGTGGCCGCGCCGCTGCCGAGTGCGTTGCCGGTGGAGGTGGAAGAAAGCCTCAAGCAGGCGCTGGGCAGCGAAGTCCGCGTGGCCTACCACGACGGCAAGGGAAAGCTTACCGTCCATTTCTATTCGGACGATCAGCTGAAAGCCTTTGCAAATCTGCTGGGGCAGTATAATATGGAGTAAACCTCTCAGTCTCGCGATCGCTCGACAGCTCTCCTAATAGGAGAGCCTGAGCGGAAAAGTTATTAGAAATGCGTACCAAGGCGGGGAACACCGCCTTTGAACGGCACAGCGGGGAACGCCCCCTGTGCAAGCAATAGAGTATAAGGAGAGTTATCATGCTTGACATCAAATTTGTCCGCGACAACCCGGATGCGGTCAAGGAAAACATCAAGAAGAAGTTTCAGGATGCAAAGCTCCCCCTCGTTGACGAAGTCATCGAGAAGGACGCCAAGTACCGCGAGTGCCTGAAGGAAGTCGAGTCCCTGAAGGCTGCCCGCAACAAGCTGAGCAAGGCCAACGGCCCTCTGTTCGGCCAGCTGAAGAAGTGCGACGATGAGGCCAAGAAGGCCGAGCTGCAGGCTCAGATCGACGCCAACAACGCCGCTGTCAAGGCTGATGCCGACAAGATGGCAGAGCTGGAAGCCGAGGAGGCAAAGCTGGCTGAACGCATTCAGGAGATCATGTACACCATCCCCCAGATGATCGACCCCAGCGTACCCATCGGCCCGGACGACACCTACAACGTCGAGGCTCAGCGCTTCGGTGAGCCGGTCGTGCCTGATTTCCCCATCCCGTACCACACCGAGATCATGGAGAGCTTCGACGGCATTGATATGGATGCCGCAGGCCGCGTGGCCGGCAATGGCTTCTACTACCTGCTGGGCAACATCGCCCGCCTGCACGAGGCTGTTCTGGCCTATGCCCGCGACTTCATGATCGACAAGGGGTTCACCTATGTCATCCCTCCCTTCATGATGCACGGCAACGTGGTGCAGGGCGTCATGTCCTTCCCTGAGATGGACGCCATGATGTACAAGATCGAGGGTGAGGACCTCTACCTCATCGGCACCAGCGAGCACACCATGATCGGCCGCTTCATCGACCAGACTCTGGATGAGGCTACTCTGCCCCTGACCCTGACTTCCTACAGCCCCTGCTTCCGCAAAGAGAAGGGCGCTCACGGCATCGAGGAGCGCGGCATCTACCGCATCCACCAGTTCGAGAAGCAGGAGATGATCGTCGTCTGCCGTCCCGAGGAGAGCGCTGACTGGTACGAGAAGCTCTGGAAGAACTCCGTCGAGCTGTTCCGCAGCATGGAGATCCCTGTCCGTCAGCTGAACTGCTGCTCCGGTGACCTGGCTGACCTGAAGGTCAAGAGCTGCGACATCGAGGCATGGAGCCCCCGCCAGCAGAAATACTTCGAAGTCTGCTCCTGCTCCAACCTGGGCGATGCACAGGCCCGCCGCCTGCACATCCGCGTCAAGGGCAAGGATGGCAAGACCTATCTGGCCCACACTCTGAACAACACCTGCGTGGCTCCTCCGCGTATGCTCATCGCATTCCTCGAGAACCATCTGCAGGCCGATGGCAGCGTTACCATCCCCAAGGTCCTGCAGCCCTACATGGGCGGCCTCGAGGTCATGGTGCCTGTCCACAAGAAGTAAGCCTGCTTTCCACCATTCTCCAATAAAATGTTGAAAGTCCCCGCCATTCATACAGGATGACGGGGACTTTTTGCGTACAGACGTATAAAATCAGAAAGAATGAAAAAATTGAAGATTTTTAAAATCAGAAAGAATGAAAAAATTGAAGATTTTTTTGAAAAAGTTGTTGACAAAACGGGGGTTGTTGGATATAATAATAAAGCACTGTTCAAGTGCAACAAATAAATATGGCGGTATAGCTCAGTTGGCTAGAGCATTCGGTTCATACCCGAAGTGTCACCGGTTCAAATCCAGTTACCGCTACCACATTACAGAGTTTCGCTAAGATAAGGGGGACGGTCGTCCGCAATAGTGGATGATGAAAGTCGGAGGTTTTAGCGAAGCTCTGTATTTCTAAGGCCCGTTGGTCAAGCGGTTAAGACACGGCCCTTTCACGGCTGTAACATGGGTTCGATTCCCGTACGGGTCATAAAAAAGCTCCTCAATCTTAGGATTGAGGAGCTTTTTTAGTGTTCGGGTCCCAATCTTCAGGAATGTCTACCGTGGTTGCTGTCGTCTGGGCACATCGGCACAAAGGCGTTTTTTTATTTGACCCATACGGGAATCAATGATAGACATATCAAAAAAAATGCGATATACTAATGATAAACACAAGGAGGTGCGGTATGCCGGAAATCAGTTTGTTTTGCGGAATAAGGGTCATGATGTTTTACAGCGACCATAACCCGCCGCACTTTCACGCGGAATATGGTGGCTGTAAAGCACTTATTGATATTCAAAATGCCTGTGTGATCCGTGGAGCACTCCCAAGCCGTCAGCTGAAGCTGATTCTGGCATGGTGCGAACTGCACAAAGATGAATTGATGCAGAACTGGGAGCTTGCCAGAGACGCAAAGCCTTTGAATCATGTGGAGCCTTTGATTTGAACAGGAGGGCCGCTATGGAATATATGCCGAAAGTCCTGCAGGCGGTTGCAGGAGAGAACTTTACGATTTATCTCTATTTCAGCGATGGCTCAGTGCGGCTGTACGATGCAAAGCCGATTCTGGAACGCGGCGGCGTGTTTGAGCCGATGCGGGACGAAAACTTCTTTCGGGAGCATCTGACGGTGCTGAATGATACGGCGGCATGGGATGTCAATAGAGATTTTGACCCGTGCAACTGCATCGACCTCGACCCCATCGAACTATATGAGTCTTCTGTGGTCGTAGCCGACCCACTGGAAACTGCATCATAAAAAATCACCCCCGCCTGCCGGATAGTGCAGGCGGGGGTTCGTTATGCAAGGAAGCAGATGATGTCGTTTTACGGTCTCTGGCCCATGCCGCCCTCCAGCGTCAGGGTCTCGCCGGACATATACTTGAAATCCGGCATGGCCAGCTGGACGCAGACACGGCCAATCTCCGTCTCAGCGTTGCCGTAGTGGCCCATGGGGGGCATCTTGACGTTGGCCTTGAAAGCGTCGGGGTAGGCGTCCCTGAACTGCTCGAGCTTGGCCGTCCATGCCAGCGGGCAGACCACGTTGACGTTGATGCCGTCCTTGCCCCACTCGGTGGCGGCGACGCGGGACATACCGCGGATACCCTCCTTGGCGGCAGCATAGGCCGACTGGCCGAAGTTGCCGAAGAGGCCGGCGCCGGAAGCGAAGTTGATGACACTGCCGTGAGACTCAGCCAGATAGGGGTAGCAGGCTTTCATGTAGTAGAAAGCGGCGTAGAGGCCGGAGTAGATGGCCAAATCGAACTGCTCGGTGGTGTGCTCGGCCAGCGGCACGCCGGAGGCCGAAGCCTGTGCATTGTTGATGAGCACCTGAATGCCGCCGAAGGTATCGACAGCCTGCTTGACCACATTTGCCACAGTGGCCTCGTTGTCGCCGCCCGCGCAGACATCGGCCTGCACGGGCAGCACCTTGATGCCGTAGAGGCTTTCCAGCTCCTGCTTGGCTGCTTCCAGCTTCTTGACATTGCGGCCTGTGATGACGAGGTTCGCGCCCTCCTTGGCGTATGCGGTGGCGATGCCGTAGCCGATGGAGCCGCAGCTCCCATCCTTCAGGACAGCGCGCCCTGCGCCGGTAATGATGGCGGTTTTACCAGTTAAAAAGCCCATAAGTTGCAACCTCCTGTTTCGATGTTCCTCGGTGTTCTGCCGGGGGTTGTTCTATAGCTCGAGTATAGCAGAAAAGCGGAAAATTGTAAAATAGCGCTTTTGAATCGTTTTTTCTTTGATTGAGGAATGGCTCAGACGCTCACTTGCGGTATTTTTTCATCAGTTCCTTTTGCAAAAAAACTACGGCCCTGCCAGGATGCATTTCAGCGTCCCGGCAGGGCCGTGCTTTTGTTTTTCAGTGCTGGTGGAGATACGTCAGAATATCTTCCGGCTTTGCGGCCAGAGCATCGGCACCGGCGGCGGTCAGCTCAGCTTCGCCCCGGAAGCCCCAGAGAACGCCCAGAGCGGGCAGACCGGCATTGTGTCCCGTAAGGATGTCTACGTCGCTGTCGCCCACGAAAAGGGTGCTCTGCGGGTCTGCGCCGAGGTCAGCCATCAGGGAGTAGACGCCAGCCGGGTCCGGCTTAGTGGGTACGCCGGGGCGGCTGCCCCGCACCAGCGAAAAGCTGTCCGGGCCGAAGTAGTGCTCGATGATCTTTCCACAAAAAGCGTCCGCCTTGTTGGAAAAAACGGCGGTCTGGACACCCTCGGCCTTCAGCGCGGCCAGCAGTTCCGGGATGCCGGGATAGGGGGCCGTTTTGTCTTCCTTGTGGGCGTCATACCGGGCCGAGAACTCGGCCAGCGTGGCGGCAAGCTGTTCGGGCGTCCGGGCGTTTTCCGGGGAAAAGCGCTCCACCAGCTTCGGGATGCCGTTGCCCACGAAGTGCTTGTAGGTCTCTACTGGAAAGGTCGGCCAGCCGTGCTGGGTGCAGACCCAGTTGGCCGCGTTGGCCAGGTCGTCGATGGTGTTCAGTAAGGTACCGTCCAAATCGAAGAGAATGGTTTTTATCATGAGAATCAGACTTCCTTTTGTTTTATGTTTTCTGCTCCAAAGCGTTGAGACAGGGCGCAGCGTCCCGCACGGGGATGCTGCGCACCTTGAGCCGCACCTGCCCGGGCAGAGCCAGCGTCAGCGTCATGCGCTGATAACGTGCCGCCCAGGGCGATTGGAAGGTGCGCAGGCAGACATCCGGGTGGAACACACAGATACAGTGGAGATAAACACCCTTCTGCCGCCGCAGGGTGAACCGGCCCTCCCGGAGCCAGATGCCCTCTTTCAGCCAGCCCATCAGCCCGCCCGCCAGAAAGACGGCAAATACCGCTGTCGGGATGAGCAATGTCCCCGTGAGGGCAGGCAGAACGCTGCGGGAGACCAGCACCAGCAGCAGGCACAGCCCGAACGGGATGCCGGCAGGCGCAAAGAAAACGGCGCTGCGGTGGGTGAGGTCGTGCCGGGTGTCGGGCGGCATCCGGAACTCGGGCAGCAGCTCCCGGAACAGCTCTTCCTGCCCGGAGCGGTAGACGAAAAGCGGCAGCTCCGGGCGGCAGCTGCCTGCCACCACGAATACCGGCCAGCGCTTCATGAGCCGGGCGATGGGGGAGACGCGGACGTCCGCGTAGCTGATCTCACTGCTCCGCACCCGGAACTCGAACCGGGACAGCCAGCCGCCCCGGCTGCCCAGCTGGTCGGCAGTGTGCCAGACCGTATAATGAACGGTCTGGACAAAACTGCGGGCCAGACTGATGCCGAAGAGCGCCCCGGCCAGCACCAGCATCCACGCCGCACCGGCGGGCAGCCAGTGGGCCGCGAACCGGACGAGGAGGTTCAGCCGGGAGAGGGCCACGGCCTCGGCGGTGAGGGGAAATGGTCGGCTCTGTCGGATGGCCAGATAGGTCAGCGCCAGCGTGGACAGGCCGTTGGCACCCAAAACCACCAGCGCGGCCCGCTCGCCCCCGGCAGGGCGGTGGCAGACCGGGTCCCGGACAGGCATCAGGCGGTCGGCAAGCTCCTGCGCGTCTTCTTTGTGCAAATAAAGGGTGACGGCTCGCTTGGCAGGCTGGCCCACCGGGTAGAGCACCACCCGGCTGGCCCCGAGCAGCCGAAAGAAAAGCGGCCGCTCAATGGTCAGTGCGGCCAGAGCTTCGCCCCGGATGATGCGCTCCCGCTTGGAGAGGAACGCCCACCGCAGCCGGAGCACACCGGCCTCATCCAGCGCCCAGCTGCTGGCTTCCAGCAGGATGGAGCTGGCCCCGCAGAGGAAGAGCAGAAGCGCGGCGTCCTGCCGCAGAGCTGTGAGCAGAGCGTTCAGGCTGAATTCCAGCAGGGCGTTCGCCAGAGGCAGCAGGCAGACGACGACCGCCTTGCGCAGGAAGCGGAGGGCGGCGAGAGGATGGTAATGCCGTTGTCGGGTCATGGTGCATCCTCCGCCAGAATGTGAGCCAGGAGCCCGGCCTGCTTGGCCGGGATGGCGGGCAGAAAGAGCTTCGCGCCCGGGGCTGCCACGATGAGCAGCGAGACGCCGCCCAGCCGCAGCAGGGGCGTCCGGAGCAGCCGGACGCTGGTAACGGCCCGGCGGGGAAGCACCTGCCGCACCGGCAGCGCAACGCCGGAGTAGACCGTTACGGTCCGTTCCCCCAGCACGGCGGCGAAGCTGCAGGCCCGCGCCCAGAGGCAGTAGACCAGAAAGCCCCAGAGCAGGCAGAAACCCGCTCCGGCGGCGACGCTCTGCCAGAACACGAAGGGCGCAGCGAACAGCCCCGGCACCGCCGCCCAGACGCAGAGGACGGCCCGGCCAGTAGGCGGGATGATGACGGCGGTGCGCCGCAGCTCCTGCTCCGTCACTTACCGCTGAGGCCCCAGGCCTCGGTCAGCTCGTGCAGGCTGTCGTCACGGGTCAGGCAGAGGATGTGGTCCCAGGGCATCAGGATCGTGCTGCCGTGGGGGATGATGAACTCGGTGTCGCGGGTGATGCTGATCAGGATGGTGTCGCCCGGGATGGGGATGTCCATGATGGCCTTGCCCGCGTAGAGGAAATTCTCGGGCAGCAAGATCTCGTTCAGGCTGGCCGTGCCGCCGCCCAGAGAGAGGAGCTGGCGGATGGTATCCGTCTCGATCTCCCGCTCGAGGATGTGGCTCAGGTTGTCGGTGCCGCAGACCACGGTGTCCACGCCGAGGGTGTGGAGCAGTTCGCGGTTTTTGGGGTTGGAGGCCCGGGCCACGGTGCGGTCTACGCCGAACTCCCGCTTGGCGATCTGGCAGGCCACAAGGTTGTCTTCGTCAGAGCCGGTCACAGCCACAAAGGCGTCGCAGCTGGCAACGTCGGCGGTGCGAAGAGTGTCCACGCTGATGGAGTCGCCGCAGATGACCGGGATGTCCAGCGTATCGGCCAGCATCCGGCACTGGCTCTCCACTGGCTCGATGATGACGATTTCGTGGCGGTTGGCCAGCAGGCTCTGAGCCAGATACCGGCCCACACGCCCGCCGCCGGCAATACAAACTTTCATAACACTACCTCATTATACAAATGGTATCGATTATTTGGCGAGAGAACGGAACACGGCCTGCTCGGTGAGGACGGTGGGGCAGATGGTGTCCAGTTCGTAGGCCTTGTGGTAGAGCACCTGCAGGTGGGGGTCGGAGACGCGGCAGATGACCTTTTCGCGCTGAAAGAGGCTCTTGGCGATCTGAGCGGCCATCAGGTTGAGGGAGTCGTCCTCGCTGACGGCGGCCACGGCATCGCAGTTCTCGATGCCGCCCTGACGCAGTACGTCGGGGTCGGTGGGGTCGCCCACAAGGGCGTTGCCGCTGAAGGTGTAGTCATCGAAGGCGTCCAGACGCTTGAGTTGTTCGGAGTCCTTTTCGATGATGGAGATGTCGTGGCCGATGCGCTCCAGGTCCCGCACCAGCGATGCGCCCACCTGGTCGCAGCCGATTACAAGAATGTTCATGAAATTACCTCGCTGTAAAATATATATTGAACTTCGTCTCCGATAAATCTACATCCCAGTATAGCATATTTTTCCCCGCAGATAAATAGAAAAGCTGTAGGGGATTCCAGAGATAAAATTTTTGAATTCCTGGTGCGCAGAGAGTCGGAATATGGTATACTGAAACAGTATGATGATAAGGATCACAAAAGCCCGTGCGCCCGGCGTGCGGCAGGAGGAGTGCTTATATGTTTCTTGAGATCATCAAAGCGATTTTGATGGGCATCGTGGAGGGCATCACCGAGTGGCTGCCCATCTCGTCCACAGGCCATATGATCTTGCTGGAACAGGTGGTAAAGTTCAACGCCAGCGAAGAGTTCATGTCCATGTTCCGCGTGGTCATCCAGCTGGGTGCCATCCTTGCGGTGGTGGTGCTGTTCTGGGGCAGGCTGTGGCCCTTCGGCCTGCGGCATGGCCGCGTCATCTCCAAGCCCAGCGTCTGGCAGCTCTGGTTCAAGGTGGTCGCCGCCACCCTGCCGGTGCTGGTCATCAGCCCGCTGGACGACTGGATGGAGGCTCACTTCTATAACTACATCACCGTGGCCGCAATGCTCATCCTCTACGGTGTGCTGTTCCTCGTGGTGGAGAGCCGCCGCACTGCGCCCCACGTCACCCATCTGGAACAGATCACTTACCGTGACGCCCTCATCATCGGCGTCTGGCAGATGCTGGCCATCATCCCCGGCACCTCCCGTTCCGGCGCGACCATCGTGGGCGGCCTGCTGCTGGGCCTCTCCCGCGCCTGCGTGGCGGAGTTCACCTTCTACCTCGCCATCCCGGTCATGGCAGGCGCATCCCTGCTCAAGGTGCTCAAATTCGCCGTCTCCGGTGCCGCCATCACCGGCACCGAGGTGGCTGTGCTGGCGGTGGGCTGCGTAGTGGCTTTCGTGGTCAGCCTGGCGGCCATCCGCTTCCTGATGGATTACGTCAAGCGCCACAATTTCACCTTCTTCGGCATCTACCGCATCGCTCTCGGCCTTGTGGTGCTGGCCGTGGCAGTGGTGTCTGCAATGGTGTAAAATCGAACTCGGGTCTTCTGAGCCCCTCGCCCCGGCGAGGGGCTTTTCTTGCGCCTGTCCGTTCGGCGTGCTATAATATTTTTTCAGAGAGTATGAGCGCGGCAAACAGGAGCTGCGCACCTGAATTGTCAAAGAAAACAGGAGGAAAAACCGATGGAAGCATCGACCGTCTACTATACCGATTTCCGCTGTCCCGTAGGTACCAGCCTCACCGAAAAGCTGCGCCGCCTGTGCATCGCGGCAGGCATCAAGAACATCGACATGGAGGGGAAGTTCGTCGCCATCAAGATGCATTTCGGCGAGCTGGGCAACCTGGCCTATCTGCGCCCCAACTACGCCAAGGTGGTGGCCGACCTGTGCAAGGAGCAGGGCGGTATGCCTTTCCTGACCGACTGCAACACCCTGTATCCGGGAAGCCGAAAGAACGCCCTCGAGCACCTGACCTGCGCCCAGCTGAACGGCTTCTGGCCCATGACCACCGGCTGTCAGGTCATCATCGCCGACGGCCTGCGCGGCACTGATGAGGTGGAGGTGCCTGTGCCGAACGGCGAATACTGTAAGACCGCTAAGATCGGCCGCGCCATCATGGACGCCGACATCTTCATCAGCCTGAGCCACTTCAAGGGCCACGAGTCCACCGGCTTCGGCGGTGCCATCAAGAACATCGGCATGGGCTGCGGCTCCCGCGCCGGCAAGATGGAGCAGCACGCCTCCGGCCACCCGGCGGTGCAGGAAGACCTCTGCCGCGGCTGTCATCGCTGCGCCAAGGAGTGCGGCTCCGACGCCATCAGCTACAACGAGAAGAACAAGGCCGTCATCGACCAGGACAAGTGCAAGGGCTGCGGCCGCTGCATCGGTGCCTGCAACTTCGACGCCATCTATGCCCTGTGCGACAGCGCCAACGAGATGCTGGACCGCAAGATGGCCGAGTATGCCGCCGCCGTCTGCCATGACCGTCCCACCTTCCACATCAGCCTTGTGCAGGACATCAGCCCCAACTGCGACTGCCACGGCGAGAACGACGCGCCCATCCTGCCGGACATCGGCATGTTCGCCTCCTTCGACCCGGTGGCCCTCGACCAGGCTTGCGCTGACGCCTGCCTGAACGCCGCTCCGCTGCCCAATAGCCAGCTGGGCCAGAACCTCGTCACCCCGGGCTGGAACTGCCACCACGACAACTTCAAGGACTCTAACCCCAACATCGAGTGGAAAGCCACCCTCGAGCAGGCCGAGAAGGTCGGCATGGGTACCCGCGCCTACACCCTCAAGAAAGTCTGATCCCGATAAAACAAAGGCCGGACGCCTCCCGCATCAAAGCGGAAAGGCGTCCGGCCTTTTCTCTGTGATTTAATACTCGCCCTTTGCCTCCGGCACGAGGGGGTCAACGACATCCTCAAGGGCGTTCCAGTCCTTCTCAGAGAAGGTCAGCTCCTTGGCGTCGAGGCCCACGTCCTCCAGACGACCTGCCATGGCGTCCTTGTCTTCCAGCAGGGCAGCGGCATCGTCCTTTATCATGGGCCATGCCTCGGCGAAGCCCTCCTGCTCCGAGTCGGAGAGGTTGTCGTACCACTGGGTGTAGGCGTCCTCAATGGCTGTTTCCGTGCGGGCAGAGAGGTTTGCCTCGTCGGCCCAGACCAGCAGGGTGGCTGCGGCCTGCACGCTCTTGAGGGAGCAGCCGGACACGCCGGGACCCCAGCCGAGGCTGGGCTCAAAGGCGGCTGCAGTGCCGTCTACGCTGAACAGTGAGTTCTCGTCGAAATCTTTGTTGAACAGCCCGGAGGTGTCAGCCTGCGCGGTGCTGCTTGGGGCGCTCTCGCTGCTGACGCTGGACGGCTCAGAAGCCGAAGAGCTTGCGTGGGAGGCGTCGCCGTTTGTATTGGAGCAGCCTGCCAGCAGGCCGCACAGCAGAGCAGCACTCACAAGGAGCGAAAGGATGCGATTTTGAGTCATAGGGGATGTCCTCCTTCTATCTGCGCCCGGCCCGCAGGCCGGGGAAAATATCTCTCTGAGACTAGTATACTGTTCTGCCGCGCGGTTGTCAATTGGCCTTGCCACGAACAAATTTTAAGGGGCCGTGCAGTGGGGCCGGATTGACCTTTCCGGCGCAGCGGGCTATAATAAAAGATATATGGATCGTTAAAATACCAAGGAGAAAATAACCATGAAGAATGCATCTTTTTCGATAGAAGAGCTTTTCCGTTTTCTGGACGCCGGCGTCAGTGCTTTCCACTCCACGGCTGCTGCGGCCGCCATTCTGGAAGCCGAGGGCTATGTGAACTGCCCCGAGAGCGCCGCGTGGGAGCTGGCCCCCGGCGGCAAGTATTACACCACCCGCAACGGCTCTGCCGTGCTGGCATGGCGTATGCCCAAGGGTGAGCTGACCGGCTGGCACGCAGCCGCCAGCCACAGCGACTCGCCAACCTGGCGCATCAAGCAGTTCGACACGGAGGACAAGGTCTTCGCCAAGGCCGAGGTCGAGGGCTACGGCGGCATGATCATGCCCTCCTGGCTCGACCGCCCGCTGACCGTGGCAGGCCGTCTGCTGGTGCGCACCGAGAACGGCATCGAGAGTCGTCTGGTCTGCCCCGACCGTGCGCTGGCCTGTATCCCGAACCTCTGCATCCACTTTAGCCGCGACCTGAACAACGGCATGAAGTATAACCCGCAGGTCGATCTGCAGCCCATCTTCGGCGGCAAGGGCGGAAACCTGAAAGAAGTCCTGGCCGCTGAGGCCGGCGTGAAGGCCGAGGACCTCCTCGACGCTGATCTGGTTCTCGCCACCCGTGAGAAGGCTGTCCGCATGGGCCTGAACGGCGAGTATTTCATGTCCGGCCGCATCGACGACCTCGAGTGCGCCTATACCACCCTGTGGGGCTTCCTGCAGGGCCGCGGCGAAGAGGAAGGCCGCGGAGACATCTGGGTCATGTTCGACAACGAAGAGGTCGGCTCTTCCAGCCGTCAGGGCGCGCAGGGTACCCTCATGGCCGATGTGCTGGCCCGCATCGAGGAGAGCCTGGGCGTCAGCAGGGAGCAGAGCATCCGCGCCCGCACCAACTCTCTGGTGCTGAGCGCCGACAACGGCCACGCCACCCATCCCAACCACCCCGAAAAGAGCGACCCTGCCAACCCCGTCGTGATGGGCGGCGGCGTCCTGCTGAAGTATAATGCCCGCCAGACCTACACCACCAGCGGATTCACCGGTGCAGCCTTCACCGCCATCTGCAAGAAGGCCGGTGTGCCGGTGCAGGTGTTCGCAAACCGCGCAGATGTGCCGGGCGGCTCCACGCTGGGCAATCTGCTGGGCCATCAGATCCTGATGCCTATGGTGGACATCGGTCTGGGTCAGCTGGCCATGCACTCCGCCATGGAGACGGCAAGCTGCGCCGACGCCGAGTACATGGCAAAGGCCGTGGCAGAGTATTACAACACCCCCATCTTCCAGCCGAAGGACGGGGAGTGGAAGCTGGGCCTGTGAGCGCTGTCGTCGGGCGGTTCGCCCCCAGCCCCAGCGGGCGGCTCCATCTGGGCAACCTCGCGTGCAGCCTCCTTGCATGGCTGAGCGCCAGGAGCCAGGGCGGGCGGATCGTTCTCCGCATCGAGGATCTGGACGCGGAGCGCTGCCCCCGCAAGTACGCTGACCAGCTGGAAGAAGACCTTGGGTGGCTGGGCCTTTTCTGGGATGAGGGCGGCAGCAAGGGCGGCCCCCATGAGCCATATTACCAGAGCGAGTGCAGCGGTATCTACACCGAGAGCTACAAAAAGCTGGAAGCCAGGGGGCTTGTCTATCCCTGCTTCTGCTCCCGCAGTCAGCTCCATGCCGCCAGTGCGCCCCACACCTCGGACGGCAACGTCATCTATCCTGGCACCTGCCGGGGGCTGACAGCCGAAGAAATCGCCGAAAAGCGGAAAAAGAAAGCCCCGGCCTACCGCCTCATGGTGCCGGACGAGAACATCACCTTCACCGACGGCTGTATGGGCGAACATACAGAAAACCTTCTGCGCGACTGCGGTGACTTTTACCTCCGCCGCGCCGACGGCGTATTTGCGTATCAGCTGGCCGTTGTGGTGGACGACGCCCGGATGGGCGTCACCGAAGTCGTGCGCGGGGCCGACCTGCTTTCCTCTACGGCGCGGCAGCTCTATCTGTACCGGCTTCTGGGTCTGCCTGCACCGAAGTTCGCTCACTGCCCTCTGCTGCTGGCGTCGGATGGGCGGCGGCTCTCCAAGCGGGACGGCGACCAGAGCCTTGAGAACCTTCGCGCCCGCTATACGGCCGAGGACATCGTGGGCCGTCTGGCCTATGCCTACGGCCTGCAGGAAGAGCCTGCGCCTCGGACGCCGGAAAGCCTCATCAAAGACTTTTCGTGGGATAAGGTGCCGAAGAAAGACATCTGTCTGCCGGAAGGGCTGTTTGAATAACTGAAACAAGAAAAGACCTTCAAGTTTTCATGAAGAGAACTTGAAGGTCTTTTTATATTTATAAATTGCTTTTGCGGAGAGCTTAGTTCTCTTTTGCGTGTCAAAAGAGAACCAGAAATGGTTCTCGCGCTGGTGGCGCGGGGCGGTTTTTTTCTTTTGGTCAAATGGCTTGCGCTCCGCGCGGGCCAGAGGTAGGGAGGGGTGTTTCGAATCCCCCCTCCCTACCTCTGGACTCCACTCTCCCCGCAACGAGTTAAGGGCTGCTCGCCCTTAACAATTCCGAAGATGAGGTCGAAGCCCAAAAATGCTAGCCGCTTCGCTAAACGCATTTTTTTGTGCTTCTCCCATTTACGGCTCCGCCGAAGATTTCACGTTTCTGCTGGACGTTACCGTCAGCAGAGAGGTAACACCAGCTGCGAAGCAGCAAATCGGAGAAACGAGAAAAAAGCGTTAAGCGAAGCGGCTAGCTTTTTTCCGTTTCGACAACCCCTTCGGGGTCTGAAAGGGGCGAGCAGCCCCTTTCTCGTGGATCCAGCGCGTCGAAATCGCTGGTGGTTTTCTGGTTCTCTTTTGACATCAAAAGAGAACATTAGCCTTAATGAAAAAGCGCTTTACCCCGCGCCACCAGCGCGCAAAGAACTTCATCTTCAATACACAAAAAGACCTTCAAGTTTTCATGAAGAGAACTTGAAGGTCTTTTCTGCTTTCAGAAAGGGGGGACGGCTTCGCCGAGGGGACACGTTATCAGAGCCGCTGCGGAATGCGGCGCATCTCTCCCGAGCGCTCGAGGCTGCTGGCGGCAGCATCCAGCGCAAAGGCCAGCGCTGCGCCCAGCACCACGTCGATGCAGCTGTGCTGCTTGAGCAGCATGGTGGACAGGATGATGGCCACGCCCAGAACATTCGCAGCAGGCCGCATCCAGCGGCGGCCCGGCTCGTCGAAGCAACGGCTCCGGCGGTAGCCGATCATCAGGGTCACCGAGTTGAAAACGTGGATGGAGGGGCAGACGTTCCGGGCGGTGTCAACGGCATAGAGCATCCGCACCAGACGGGCGAAGATGTCGCTGCCATATACCCGGTAAGGCCGCAGAGCAAGCCCTGTGGGCAGAAGGACATAACAGCTCAGCGCGATGGTCATGCCGGCGAAGAGGCACAGGCAGACCCGCCAGAAGTCGCTGCGCTCGCCGTGCCGCAGCAGATAGAACAGGGTAAAGGGTATCCACGCGAACCATGCAAAATAGGGGACGATGGCGTACTTGCAGAAGGGGATGACATCGTCCAGCTGGCAGTGTACCCAGATGGCAGGGACGGTGATATTCACCTCGAGCCAGTGGAACGCGGTCAGATAAAATACAGTGTAAAGAGCCATGAAAGAGATGGGATGGCGTGCAAACCAGCTGCGCATCAGTAACACTTCCTTTTAGGGGCAGTATTCCATTTCGCCCCGGCTTCATAGCATTATACGCCCCAATCATGAACAAAACAAGACAAAAATTTGACAATCTTACTAAAACAGTCTGCGAAAAATTGTGCAGATAGTCGAGCTGTTTTTGCGCTGCAAACAAAAACAAGCCGCTGCCAACTGGCAGCGGCTTGTTGCTTGAAGTTCAAGCAATGCCGTTCGGAATGGGTAAGTTCAGACGGCGGCGAAACTCAGATGAGTACGCTGGGCTGTTATGCATTCTTTGCGGTGTGCTTCTTGGTCGCATGGAGGAAGATGGCCAGCATTGCGATGGCGAAGATGACGCCGAAGGGATATGCAACAGCGGTGTTGTAGATGGTAGCGCCCTCAGCGGTCTTGCTGTTGAGGATGCTGCCCAGGCACTCAGGAGCCAGAACGAAGTAAGTAGAGGAGACTGCGCTCATGAAGGTAGCAGGCACAGCGGTGATCCAGTAGTTCTTCTTCTCCTGGAAGAGGTACATGGAAGCTGCCCACAGAACGATCATAGCCAGAGTCTGGTTGGTCCAGCTGAAGTAGCGCCAGATAACGGTGTAGTTGATGAAGCCCAGTGCATTGCCGATGCCCAGGAAAGCGCCGACGCCCAGAACGGGGATGCAGAGCTTCAGGCGGTTTGCGTAGCTGTCCTGATCGATCTTGAACCAGTCGGCCAGGGTCAGACGAGCGGAACGGAATGCGGTATCGCCAGAGGTGATGGGGCAGACGACGACGCCGATCATAGCCAGTGCGATGCCCACACCGCCCATGGTCTTGGAGCAGACGTCGTAGATAGCAGCGGACTGGCCCTCAGCCAGAGCAGCTGCCAGACCGGTGTTCAGACCGCCGGTGATCTCGTACAGGGAGCAGCCAGCTGCGGCCCAGATCAGAGCGATGATGCCCTCGCAGACCATTGCGCCGTAGAAAACGAAGTGGCCCTGCTTCTCACTCTTCATGCAGCGAGCCATCAGAGGCGACTGAGTGGAGTGGAAACCGGAGATAGCGCCGCAGGCGACGGTGATGAACATGAAGCTCCAGATAGGAGTTCCGGAGGGATGCATGCTGCCGAAGTGCTGCCAGATCTCGGGGATGGTGTAGGCGGGGTTGGTGAAGATGCCAAAGATAACGCCGACGGCCATGATGATCAGGCAGATGCCGAAGATGGGGTAGATCTTACCGATGACGGCGTCGATGGAGATGAAGGTCGCAATGAAGTAGTAGACCAGAATGATGATCAGCCAGAACAGGGTAGTGGTCAGAACACCGGACATACCGCTGTTCTTGCACAGGGTGACGATCAGGCCGGCAGGGCCGACTGCGAACACGGTACCGACCATGATCAGCAGCACGACGGAGAACACACGCATGACGTTCTGCATCACAGGGCCGAGGTATTTGCCGGTGATCTCTGCGATAGAGCCGCCGTCATTACGCTCGCTCATCATGCCGGAGAAGTAGTCGTGGACACCACCTGCAAAGATGGTACCGAAGGTGATCCACAGGAACACCACAGGGCCCCACAGAGCACCCTGCAGTGCGCCGAAGATGGGGCCGAGGCCCGCGATGTTCAGCAGCTGGACCAGAAACAGCTTCCACTGGGGCATCACGACATAGTCAACACCGTCGTTGATGCGGACAGCGGGAGTTTCACGGTCATCGGGTCCGAACGTGTTGTCAACGATCTTGCCATAGACGAAGTAACCGCCGATCAGGATCGCTAAACAGAGTAAGAAACTAATCATACCAGAAACCTCCTTTTTGATTTCTGCAGCCGACCCCATTCTGCCGACTGCCAAAATCATCCTTGGCCTTATGTTAACACATTCTTCATAAAATGAATAATATGCTTCTGGTATGGGCCATATATCAAAAAATATATGGCCCGGCACCCTGTTTGTGGGATGTCGGGCCATATTTTAACGAAGGCACGATTGAATTTTGACACTGTTTCTCTTTGAAACGATTCCGGGAATGCCCAGAAGGCAGTTTGCCGAAAATTTTAGTGCGTTTTTGTGCAGAGTGCTGAGAGAGGGCGCTTTTTTGCCTTTTTCCGTGGCTTTTCTGCATAAAATGGCGAGAGCTGGAAACAGGACCTTATTTTACCGTGAGGGAGGCTTCCCGGTGGAGCAGGTCGATGAATGCCTGTTCTTCGGACCGGAGCGCGCCGTGGTCGGGGTAGACCAGCACGTCCCGCATGACCTGACGCTGGGCGGGGCATTTTTTGAGCACCAGATGGAACTGGTCCAGCGCCCGCTGGGGCATGGGGGAGGCCCACATATAAGCTGAGGGCAGCTGCTGCAAGATAGAAAGCTGGCTGCACCGCTCGTAGACATGGATGCGGCGGCTGTCGTTGACGTGCCAGCGCACGCCGTCGCCGCCGTCTTCGCCGGGGAGCTGGAAGTCGTCGTGCATGATCTCCATATAATGGTTCAGCTCCGAGAGGTCTTTCACCTCGTGCTTGGCCAGCGGGCCGTCCCGGTTGGTGAGCAGGCGGTACTCGAACTCCATCACAGGCTCCATTTTCAGGCCCCGGCGGGCGCAGTAGTGGATGTAGTGGTCGTCGTCCTCGGCGGCATACCGCAGCAGCGCCAGGTGATAACCCCGGCGCAGCACGAAGTCCAGCGCCTCCATGGAGCCGCCCTCCCGGATGTGGATGCGGAGCTGGTCGGCCCCGGCGGCTTCTTTCAGGAAATCCACCGCCGCATAGGAGGCGTAGGTGGCGTGGGGGATCATCACCCGCAGCTCGGCGCAGCGCTCCCGGGCGTGGTGGGCATCTTCGGTCAGGCGGTCTACCTCTTCCAGCACCCGCGCGGCCTGCTCGATGAACCGCCGCCCCTGCTCGGTGGGGATCATGCCGGTGGACGAGCGCTCAAAGATGCGCAGACCGTATTCCTCTTCCAGATTCTTCAGCGCTTTGCTGACGTTGGGCTGGGCGGCGTAGAGCTGCTTTGCCGCAGCGCTCACCGAGCCCCATTTCTTAATGGCAACGAGATAACGCAGTTCTGTGATGTTCAAAGCTCTTCTCCCCCGGTCAATGCAGATTCTCCTTTATTTTATCAGCCCGGCGGCAGACGTGTCAAGCCGCGGTTGACGCCTCGGAGAGCGGGGCTTATAATAAAGAAAAACGCCCCGGGAGGTGGAAGCTATGGAGCGTTACCGCGTTGTGCGCATCGAAGAGCAGATGTACGGCTGCGAAGAGCTGCCCGAAGGGGCCGAGGTCTGCTGTGATGTGACGGTAGAAGCGGCGGACGGCACCCGGAAGACCCTGTCCTGCCCCGACGCCGAGCTGACACGGCAGGGCATCGACGAGGGAGATACCGTGCTCTGGGACGGCACGGCCCTGCGCAAAGCCTGAATTTGGAAAAGAGCTGGAAAAGGAGAGGAACATCATGAAAAAAATCGAGACTTCCGCCCTCATTGGCCTGGGTGCGCTGGGCATCCTCTTTGGCCGGAAGATGCCCGGCGTGAAGGTCATTGCGGACGCGGAGCGCGTTGCCCGCTACTCGGCCCAGCCGGTGGTCTGCAACGGCAAAGAGTGCCATTTCGACTATGTTACGCCGGAGCAGGGCCAGCCGGTTGACCTGGTCCTCGTGGCCGTCAAGGCTACGGTGCTCGAGCAGGCCATCAAGGACATCAAAAAGTTCGTCGGCCCCGACACCATCATCATCAGCGTGCTCAACGGCATCACCAGTGAGAATGACATCGAGGCTGTCTATCCCGGCCACTGCCTGTGGAGCGTCGCCATCGGGATGGACGCTACCCGGGTGGGCCGCAGCCTGACGTTCGGTGCCGAAGGCCGCATCCAGTTCGGCGAGAAGGGCGGCGAGATGACCGACCGCGTAAAAGCGGTGGATGAGTACCTCACCGCCTGCGGCATCGCCAGCGAGCCCTGCAATGACATCCTCTTCAAGCAGTGGAGCAAGCTGATGGTCAACGACGGCCTCAATCAGGCGGCCGCTGCTTTTGACCTGCCCTACGGCGGTCTGACCAAGCCCGGCCCGGCCTATGATAAGATGCTCGAGGCTATGCAGGAAGTCATTGATCTGTCGGTGCTGGAGGGCGTCAACCTGCCTGCCGACAACCACAAAGCCTTCCTCGAATCCATGGCCCCCACCTTCAATCCTGACGGAATGCCCAGTATGCGGCAGGACGTCCTCGCCAAGCGCCCCACCGAGGTGGAGCAGTTTGCAGGTGTCGTCCGCCGTCTGGCCCAAAAGCACGGGATGCCCACTCCGGCCAACGATTTCTTCTATGAGAAGATCCGGGAGATCGAGGCCAATTACAATAAATAAGGAGACACCATGCACAGCATTTATTTTGCCCGCCACGGCGAGACGGTCTGGAACGTGGAGAATAAGATCTGCGGCATGACCGACAGCCCCCTCACCGAAAAAGGCCAGCAGCAGGCCCGGGAGCTGGGACAGAAGGTCAAGGAAAGCGGCGTCCACATCGACGAGATATTGTATTCACCCCTGAGCCGCGCCGCCGACACCGCAAAGGCCGTGGCCGAGGCCACCGGCCTGCCCGCCCGCTGTGAGCCCCGCCTGCGGGAGCAGTGCTTTGGCAAATACGAAGGCACGCCCCGGGACGGCGCAGAGTTTCGCATCTCCAAGACCCATTTTGCCGACCGCTACGACGGCGGCGAGAGCATGATGCAGCTGGCCCAGCGCATCTATAATCTGCTGGACGAGCTGCGGCAGGATGAGAACAAGACCTATCTTCTCGTGGCCCACAACGGCATCGCCCGGGTGGTGGAGTCCTATTTCCACGACATGACCAACGAGGAATATTCCGCCGCCGGCATCAAAAACTGTGAGTTGGTGGAATACCGGTTCGAATAACAGCAAAAGGCCGTCGGGAGATCCCGACGGCCTTTCTTTTCAACAGGATGCTTTGCGATAGTGGAAAACTTTGTCCTTGGTGATGAACATCAGTACCGTGACGCAGAGCGCACCGGCTTCGGCTGCCGTGACGGCCAGCCAGACGCCCTCGATGCCCAGAACCATGGGCAGGAAGATGAGGGCCAGCAGCTGGAACAGCAGGGTGCGCAGAAAGGAGATGAGCGCACTGGTCACGCCGTCGCCCAGAGCAGTGAAGAAGGAGGAGCCGTAGACATTGAAGCCCATGAGGAAGAAGTTCAGGGCGTAGACGCGGAAGGCGTGGCTGGTCAGTGCCAGCAGCTCGGCGTCGTAGCCCACGAAGATGCGGGCCACATAGGGGATGACCAGCATGGAGAGGGCCGTCATAACGACGGCGATGACGCCGATGAGGCGGAGGCTCTTGGAGTAGAGGTTGTTCAGCTCGGCGTGGTTGCGTGCGCCGTAGTGGTAGCTGACGATGGGGGCGCTGCCGACGGCATAGCCCACGAAGACGGCCACAAACAGGAACGCCGCATACATGATGACGCCATAAGCCGCGACACCGTTTTCGCCCGCAAAGCGGAGGAGCTGGTAATTGTAAAGAATATTGACCAGCGACATGGAAAGATTGGTCATCAGCTCCGAGGAGCCGTTGATGCAGGCGCTGCGGATGACGCCGCCGTTCCACTGGGCGCGGCCCAGATGGATGGAGGAGGTGGAGCGCCTGCTGAAAAAGTAGAACACCGGCAGCACGCCGCCCACGGCCTGACTGATGAAGGTGGCGATGGCTGCGCCCTCCACGCCGCCGTGGAGCATACCCACAAGAACAACGTCCAATACCATGTTGGTAAGTCCCGCCGCTACCGTGAAGGCGAAGCCCAGATAGGGCTTTTCGGCGGTGACGAAGAAGCTCTGGAACATATTCTGCAAAATAAAGGTGGGCAGGGACAGCATCAGGATGCGGCCATACCGGACAGAGTAATCCAGCATCTCACCGCTTGCACCCAGAAGCTGGGCCGCGGGGCGAACAGCGAGGATGCCGATGGCGGAGAGGACGATGCCCAAAATCAGGCCCGTCCAGACGAAGAGGCTGAAATAGCGGTCGGCCTTTTCCCGGTCGCCCTCGCCCAGCGTGATGCCTACGATGGCGCTGCCGCCGGTGCCAAGCATGAAGCCCACCGAGCCGACCAGCATCGGCAGGGGCATGATAAGGTTGACCGCCGCAAAGGCCGTTTTGCCCACAAAGTTGGAGACGCACAGGCCGTCCACGATGCCGTAGATGGAGGTGAACAGCATGGTGCCGATGCAGGGCAGCACGAACCGCAAAAGGCGGCTGTAATCAAAGTGGTCGGATAACTGTATTTTCTGCTTTGACATGGGTACTCCTTGTTACATCCCGGGCCGCCAGCCGGTGCAGTAGCGGGCATAATCCCGGTCGGCCTGCTTGACGTAGAGCACCAGCTCCTCGCCGCCGTCCTTTTTGGTGCGCTGACGCACCTTGGTGGGCAGGTTCTGGCGGTGGAGCAGTTCGATCTCGTCGTTCAGCTCTTCTTCGGTGTCAAAGGTGTCCAGCTCGGTCCAGTGGGTGGCAAAGAGCCAGAATTTTACAAGATGTTCGTTCAAGATCCAATTTCCTCCGATGCATTCAGACGGTAAAAGGGCGCGATGGCGTTCACGTCGCCGTGGCGCACGATGGAATAGGTGATGTCACAGTAGGGCTGGATGGCGGTGCTCTTCTCGACGGTGGAGATGAGCAGGACCTGCAGCTGCATCCGGCGGAACAGCTCCATCATGGGGCGGATGCGGTCGCTGGTCATCTTGCTGAACGCTTCGTCCAGCAGCACCAGACGGATGCTGTTCTCGCTCTTCTGGTAGATCTGGAGCAGCGACGCGCAGATAGCTACATAGAAGGGGGCCTGATTCTCGCCGCCGGAGGAATCACGGCTGACGCGGGAAAGGGAAGCCTGCTGGCCGGAGACGGTGTTGGTCACTTTGATGTCGTAGTCGAGGTAGGTGCGGTAGTCTACATAATCCGAAAGGGTGACATTCTCGGGGCGGCGGCCCTCCTGCCGGGCGCGGGTGTTCTCGTCCACATCGGCCATGATCTTTTCCATCAGCTCGTCTACCTGACGCTCATAGACGGGGTCGGCGGTGGCGGCGAGGTTGTCCAGCGAGTCGCCGTCGGTCATCTGCTGGTTTCCCTTGTCCACGATGACCTGATAGAATGCGGCCAGCTGGGGGTCGCGGCTGGGGCCAAGCTCGAAGCGGTAGACCTCTTCGCCGTAGGTCAGCTGTTCCATCACCTTGTTCAGCTCCCGGAACTGCCGCCGTGCGTTGAAGATGTCATCCTTCATCCGGAAGAGGATGTCCTTGCGGAAGCGGTCCTTGCAGTCGCGCTGTGCCTGCTCGAGGCGGGCGGCGTACCGCTCCAAATCAATGCGCACGAGGCTCTCATGCTGGGCGCGGTACTGCTCGATGCCCGTAAGGCCCAGCGGATGATCGCAGACGTAGCGGGTGTTGTACTCTTTCTGGGCAGGCTCGAGGGTGCCGGTGAGGTAGACGGCCAGTGCGTCGTCCAGCCGGGCCTGTGCCTTTTCAGCGGACTGGGCCGCATAGCGCGGGCCTTTGTCCTTGCTCAGGGCCGCGAAGCGCTCCCGTGCCAGCGGCTCCAAAAGCGGGTACTGCCCGAAGAACCGGTCGGCGGCGTCCTTTGCCTGCCTGGCGGTCTCTTCTGCTTTGGTCTGCTCAGCCTCGCAGGAGGCCAGCTGCTTTTCGCAGACACGGATGTCGCCGCCGGCTGTCTCCACAGCGGCGCGGGCGGCGTCCCACGCGGCCTCGCGGGCCTCGTCCTCTTTGTAAAGCTGCTGCAGCATCGGGTTCTCGCGGCACTCGGCCAGCTTCTGCTCCTGTGCGGTGCAGTCGGCGCGGGCCGCTTCCAGCGCGGCGCGGGCGTCCCACAGCGCGGCCAGCTCATCCATGACGCTGCTGTGCAGCACATCCTGATAGCTGTCCCGTGCGGCTTTGAGGGCGGCGGCAGACTGCGCCGCTTCCTTGCTGCGGGCGGTCAGCTCATCCAGAGCTTTCGTCAGCGCTTCGGCCCGGGCGCGGCGGGCGTCAAGGCCGATATACCGCTGGGGTGTGCGGAGACGCTCGAGGCGGAAGGGGTGGTGGCGCAGCAGGTCGCGGGTAGCGCTGTCGGGATAGTTTTCCAGTGTGTCGGGGGTGTCACAGCAGACGATGCGCCGCAGGATGGTGTCGGCATACTGTGCGGCCAGCGGGTTCTCGCTTCGGACCTGCGCGGCGAGGCTGTCGGCAGGGGCGGCGTCGGCCTTGCGGTTGGCCGTGCGGATGCTGGGGGTGTCCAGCAGGCTGATAGGGCCGACCTTGTCCCGCAGGGCCACAAAGGCACTCTTGGCGGCGGCGTAGTGGGCAGGCGGCACGAGGATGTCGAACCGGCGGTCGCCGAGGCAGGCTTCCACGCAGTCCTGCCAGCTCTCGTCCTCGACGCTCAGCAGTTCGCAGAAGATTTTGGCGTCCGGCGTCATGCCGCGGCTCTTGAGCTCAGCGTTCACGGCATCCCGCACTCTGGTGGCGGCGTCGCCGTGGGGGTAGACCCACCGGCCTCCCGAGACGGAGGCCAGCTCCGCCTGCTTTTCCTGTACTTCGGCGGTGAGGGTGTCGGCGCTCTGCCGTGCGGCGAAATACTGCTCTTCCAGCGGCTTTTCCAGCCCGGCGAGGGCGCTTTGGAGCTGGGGCAGAGTCTCCGCCGTCAGCGAGGCGGGCCAGAGCGATTTTTCGACGGCAAAGCCGCTGCGCTGCAAGCTCTGCAAGAGGCTCTGCACGTTGCCTGCGGCGGCTTCGCTTCTGGAAGCGTCCCGGCCGGCCTTGTCCAGTGCGGTCTTTTTGCGGGCCAGCTCTTCGCTCAGGGCGTCCAGCGCCCGGCCCTCGCCGCTGGCGGCGGCACTGTGGGCCGAAAGATAAGCCCGGCGGGCCTCGGCCTCGGCGTCTTTTGCGGCGGCGTAGCGGGCTGTCAGCTCTTCGTGCTGGCGCTTTCCGGCGGCAAGATGCTCCTGCCAGGTGTTCGTCCCGGCGGCGGCTTCCTCAGCACGGGCCAGCAGGGCAGTGCCTCGGTTGACGAGGGCTTCCGTTTCCTTCTGGGCAGCTTCGCGGCCATAGGCCACGATCTGTTCCAGCGCGGCGGCGCGTGTCTGGGCTTCGGCCAGCACGGCGTGGAGGTTTTCCAGCTCCACCCGGTCGCCCTGCAAAGCTTCCAGATCAAGCTCGGGCTGAGGCAGGATGTACTGATATAAAAACTCCCGGAAGTTGGGGATCTCGTCCATGCTGGTACCCATCTGGAAGACTTCGTTGAACTTCTTGCCCAGCGGGCTTGCGGCGCGGCCGATGCCCAGCGCCCGGCAGATGCGGTCGCGGGCTTCGCCGGGGCTGCGGGTGTAGGAGAGACGGCCCACAGCGGGCTTGAAGTTCTCTTTCGAGCTGGGCGCGCCGGTGCGGGGGTCGATGAAGGGCAGTTGCTCGAGGGTGCAGCCGTCCTCGGAGATATACCAGGTCTGGTCGCCGGGGTGGAGCTCCTGCATGGGGCCTTCCGACTCGACCCGGACGGCGATGACGAAGTGGGTGCGCTTGACGCTGTCCCAGAACTCCGCGCCGATGTAGGCCACGGTGCGGCCCGGGCGGCGGTAGGCGTTCTCGCCGCGCTGCTTGGCGTGGACAGAGCCTTGCAGGGTGCGGCCGCTCTTTTTGTTGCCGAGAGCGTTGAAGTTGCGGTTGGTGGTCAGGCAGTAGCGGATGGCGTCGAGGATGGTGGTCTTGCCCACGGCGTTGACGCCGATCATGTAGGTCAGCCGGGCGCAGTCGAAGGTCACGTTCTCAAAGTTGTGCCAGTTGATGAGCTTCAGGCGTTTCAGTTCTATCATTCTTCCACCTCCACGGCAGCGGTGCCGTCCTCCGGCCGCTCATAAAGCGAAAGCTCGCTGCGGGTGCGGGTCACCTCGGCGGCAGCGTCCGCAAGGTCGGAATCTGGCAGAGCAAGCAATACAGTGGGGAATACTTCAATACGGCTGTCCAGCCCGGAAAGCCGTCCCACCGGCCGGGCCAGATTGTACCGGCGCAGGGTGCGCAGCAGCTTTTCCAGCGTGGGCTGGTCGAGGCGGCGGGGCAGGTTCATCTTTTGCAATTCGGCCTGTACCTCTTCCACCGTCACCAGCACCTGATCGGCGCTGGCCGAGAGGCTCTCCCGCTTTTGGAGGTAGAGCAGGCGCAGGACTAAGAGCAGGATGCTCTCGTACTTCAGAAGCCGGGCCTGACTGCCCTCATGCTCGTTGACGAGGGCCGCCGCCTGCAGCGGGGCGGGGTAGAGCACCACCGAGTAGCCCAGCGGCGCAAACACGGCCCGCACCTCGTTGAGGTGGTCCTGAACATAGAGATATTTGGCGCGCTGGTCCTCCACGCCGCCCAGCACAAAGCAGTGGTTGAGCAGATAATTTGCGCACTCTTCCAGCATTTTATTCGTTTCGGTCATCTTCGGCGTCCTCCTTGCGGGGTGTCAGAGTAAATTCTTCAAACCGGAAGCCGCCCCGCGTGGCCCACTCGCCGGTGAGCTGGATGTCATAACAGCGGCGCGGCGACTGGGAGTAGGTGTGCAGTCCGATGATGCGTGCGAAGTCGTTCGGGTATTCGTCGGCGAGGGTGGACGCCGAGACAGAAGGCCGTGCGGCCAGCGCCTGCCGGGCGAGGATGTCCACGTTCTCCTCGGTGACGGCCATCCGGGCGTAGTCCAGCAGGAGCTTCTGCTCCCGGCGGAGCTGCTCCTCGTCCAGCTGTCCGGCCTGCACCGGGGCCAGCGGCGCGTCGGTGCGGGGTGCGGCCGGAGGATAGAGCGGCTTTTCGCCGAAGACCTGCACCGGCCAGAGCTTGAGCCGCGCGGCCAGTGGGCCGTCGTCCGGCTCAAAGAGCTGTTCGGGCGTTTTGATGTCCTCGGCATACCGCCGCAGCAGGGCGGTGACGCTGCCCTGGGCCGAGCGGTCGCTCAGCAGCAGGAACTGCGCCCGCTGAACGGCCCGCTTGCGGTAGCGGACGTGGCTGGCGTCGATCTCCCGGATGAGGGTGCTCATCTCTTCGAGGGCGTCCCGCTGTTTCTGGATGAGGGCGCGGACGGCGGGAGCGGCCTCGCTCGGGGCGCAGCGCTCCACCCGGGCGTAATCCAGCGCCAGCTGGGGCAGGTAGTTCGTCTCGCAGTCGTCCAGTCCCTCTTCGAGGAAGGCGCGGTAGTTGAACAGGTTGTCGCTGGTCTTGAAGCGGTGGTAGGCGGCGGCCACCACCTTTTCTTCGTACTGGTCGAAAAGCTCCAAGACTTCCTGCGGGGTGCGGTTGCGGGTGAGGCGGTCGATGTAGTGGCCGATGGAGGCGTTGAGGGCGCGGAGGGACTTGTTCAGCGCCTCAAGGTCGCCGGCTACCTCCCGCAGGACGTTCTCGTAGGGGCTCTTCTCTTGGCCCACGTTCTGCAAAAGCTGCCACGCCTTGTAGAGCTTGCCGGTGTAGGTGACGACCCGGGGGTTCAGGATCTCTTCCAGCGCCTCGAGAAGCGGCGTCACCTCCGGCACAAAGGCCAGCGCAGGCTCTTCTTCGTAGCTGCCGGGCTGTTCGGCCAGCCAGCCGGTGCGCCGCAGCCGCAGCAGAAAGCCCAGCGCCAGCGTGTGGGGGTCGCGGGTGGGCTGCTCGGCCTCATCGCCCGCGTCGTCGGCGTCCAGTGCCAGCGGCTTTGCCAGCGCGGCGAAGTAATCCTCGGCCCGGGATACGGCCTCGGCCCGCAGGATGCTGTAATCTGCCGTGTGGCGGCACTCCTCCCACAGCAAGAGCAGCAGCTCTGCATAAAATGCCCGGTTCGGCCCCGCCAGCGGCCGGAACAGCCGCGGGCTGACCAGTTCAAACAACTGCATCCGTATGCCCCTTTCGATCGGTAAAGTTCGACTTCTATTGTACCACAGATGGCACGGTTTTGCACCCCGCCGGGAAATAAAAACACGGGCCGGCAAAGCGGTATGAAACCCCTTTGCCGGCCCGTGCGGCGCTCCCTTATTCCCAGGCCCGGCGGCCATGCCGCACAAAAGCCTGACAATGATTGATTCGATGATAGCACGACTTTGGCATTCTGTCAACCAAATTGCTGAAAAAAGAAGAAAGTGTAAGAGGATTTCTCCAATCTTTTCCTGAAATTACACACATTTTCCACGAATTTGTGATAGCCTTAAATACAGAAGAACTCCCCGATAATGTACTCGTTCGAAATACAAGGCGGAACTACTCCTGATAGATACACAACAGCCCCCCGGAATGCAGGACTCCGGGGGGCTTCGTGTTTGTTACAGGCTGTTATCAGTAGCCGCGCACCCGGAAATCCCGTTCCCACGGGTCAGGGGCGAGGTCGCGCTGGCGGATGGAAGTAATCTGGATATAGTCGCTGCGCTGGATGAGGGCGAACAGCTTAAGGAAGAGGGTCGGGTCGCCCTGCACTTCCAGTGTGACCGAGCCGTCGTCTTCGTTTTCCACCCAGCCGGTGAGGCCGAGGCTCTGGGCGGCGTACCGTGCGCGGTAGCGGAAGCCCACGCCCTGCACCTGTCCCTCGATGGAGTAGCGCCGCCGGACTGTCCCCTGAGGCAGGGTGGGCGGCTGGCGGTCCTTTTCGTTCAGAAAGTCAAACATGGTAGCTTAAAGCTCCTGATAGGCGCTCATCAGGGCGGGGATGAACTGCTTTTTGCGGCTGACGACGCCGGGCAGCACCCAGCTGCCATCTTCCTCCGGCTCCTTTTCGAAGCCGCTGCGCAGCATCTCGCCGGCATGACGGCCGGTGCAGATGACGACGCTCTCTTCCTTCGGCACATCGGTCAGCAGCATATAGAGGTCCTCCACGTTCTGCTTGCCGCAGGCTTCGGGCAGATAGGGGGTGAGCAGCTGCTGGGCCGCTTTCAGGTTCTTGCGGGTCATGTAGCTGCCCTGCGCCACGCCGAAGCGGACATCGCCGCACATGAACACCTTGAAATCCTGCAGGAAGACTTCCTCCGGGGTCTTTCCGTCCAGCTTCTCGCCGGCCTCGAACATCTCGGAGGCAAAGGCGTCGATCTCGACGCCCGCGATTTTGGCGAGGCGGTTGGCGGTGGAGACATCGACGGGAGTGCAGGTGGGGCTGCGGAAGACCAGCGTATCCGAGAGGATGGCCGCCAGCAGCAGACCGGCGATCTGAGGCCGTATCTCGACGCCGTTCTCATCGTACATCTGGGTGATGATGGTGGCGGTGCAGCCTACAGGCTGGTTGCGGAAATAGACCGGGCCGCTGGTCTCGAGGCTGCCGATGCGGTGGTGGTCGATGATCTCCAGGATCTCAGCCTGGTCGAAGCCCTCCACGGCCTGGGTGGCCTCGTTGTGGTCCACTAGGATGATGCGGCGCTTGCGCAGGGCGATGATGTTGCGGCGGCTGACCATGCCGCAGTACTTGCCGTCCTCGTCGAGGATGGGGAAGTAGCGGTGGCGCACCTTGGCCATCACGCGGGTGACGTCGGCCACCGGGGTGACGAGGGTGAATTTCATGATGTCGTCGCGGGTCATATAGTAGGAGATGGGGGCGCACTGGCTCATGAGCTTGCCGGCGGCGTAGGTGTCGCAGGGGGCGGTCATGATGGCGACGCCGGTCTCCTCGGCGATGCGCTGGATGGTGCGGCCCACCTTGGCGCCGTTGCAGATGATGAGGAGGGATGCTTCCTTCTCGATGGCGCACAGCTGGCTCTCATAGCGGTTGGTCAGGATGACGATGTCGCCCTTTTCGACGTTGTTTTCCAGCATCTCAGGGGTGGCAGTGCCGATCTTGATATGACCGGTGGTGCAGACGGCGTTCTCGTTGCCGACGACCATGGTGCCGCCGAGGGTCTCGAGGATATTCTTATAGGTGGTGCGGCTGGTGGCAAGCACACCGGTGTCGAACACGTCCATGTTGGCCGTGGCGATGTCCTTCACGGTGATGATGCCTTCCAGCTCGTTGTCGGCGCTCGTGATGGGCAGGGTGTCGATCTTCTGGTCGCGCATGATCTCCCATGCCTTGCGCAGACTGGTGGAGCCGGGGATGCCGGGCATCTCGCGGTAGTCCACATCACGGATCTTCGGGTTGACGTCGGTACACATCCGGGGCGGCGCGACGCCGAACCGCTTGAGCACGAATTCCGTCTCCTGGTTCATCCGTCCGGCCCGGCGGGCCTCGCAGACGAGGGAGCTTGTCTTATTTTTCAGCTCTGCGTACGCAATGGCAGAGCAGATAGAGTCGGTGTCCGGGTTGCGATGTCCGATGACCACGACTTTATGAGCTGTCTTTGGCATAGATTCCTTCCCCCTTATGGGTCTTGGGTTGTCCTTCTTATCATGATACCGGAGCGCCGTTTTGTCCGCGTCCCTGCACGGCGCAGAAAAGGGAAGCCCTCTGGTAACTTTCATTGTAACACAAGATGGAATGGGGGTAAAGTGGAGCAGAGGGGCAGGATCCTTAAAATTTTGAGAGATTCTTGTATACATCTTCTTGCCTTTTGGGGAAAGACGCTGTATCATAGGGATAAGTCTGTATACTTTGAAAAAGCCCCTTCGGGGGCGGCGCGGAGGAGCGAATGACGAGCACAAAATTTGAAACGAAGCCTTTGTTTACCCGCCAGCAGCTGACGGCCCTGCTGCTGCCGCTCATTGCGGAGCAGGCCCTGAGCGTGACCATCGGCCTGGCCGATACCCTCATGGTGTCGTCGGTGGGCGAGGCGGCGGTGTCGGGCGTGAGCCTTGTGGACACCTTCAACACCCTGATGATACAGATCATGACGGCGCTGGCTACCGGCGGCGCGGTGGTCGCCAGCCAGTACATCGGCCATCGGGAGGAGAAGAGCGCCCGGGCTGCTGCCGCACAGATCATGTTCATCATGTCCAGCTTCAGCATTCTTGTGGCAGCGGTGGTCGTGGTGGGACGCCACGCCATCCTGCGGGGCATTTTCGGCTCCATCGACGCCGATGTGATGAAGTACGCCGAGACATATTTCCTGCTGTCGGCCCTGAGCTACCCTTTCATCGGCCTGTATAACGCAGGCGCGGCCCTCTTCCGGGCGCAGGGCAACAGCAAGATCAGCATGATGTCCAGCCTTGTGATGAATGTCGTCAACATCGGCGGCAATGCCATCCTCATCTTTGGCTTCAAGATGGGCGTCATGGGCGCGGCGCTGGCCAGCCTCGTTTCCCGCGCGGTGGCCTGCTGTGCCGTCCTCTTCCTGCTCCAGAAGCCGGATTGTATGCTCCGCGTCACCGGCCTGTCGGCCATGAAGCCGGACGGAAAGCTCATCCGGCGCATCCTGCGGGTGGGCATCCCGGCGGGCATTGAGAACGGGATGTTCCAAATCGGCAAACTGTCGGTGGCCAGCCTCACCAGCACCCTCGGCACCGCCGCCATCGCGGCCAATGCCGTGGCCAACACCACCAGCACCTTCCTGAACATCCCGGCCAGCGCCGTCGGCATGGCGGTGCTCACGGTGGTGGGCCAGTGCCTCGGTGCAGGCGAGAAAGAGCAGGCGGTCTGGTATGCCCGCCGCCTGCTGCTGGTGGCCTACTGCGGGGCCTGGGTCATGAATCTGTCGGCCTTCTTCTTCGCCGACCGCTGGGCGCTGTCCTGGTTCAGCCTCTCGCCGGAGGCTTCGGCCATGGCGCTGGAAGTCATGATGTGGTTCAACATCGTCTCCCTCTTCTTCTGGCCCTCCAGCTTCACCTTGCCCAACATCCTCCGTTCCGCCGGCGACGCCAGCTTCACCATGACCGTCAGCATCGTGTCCATGTGGGTGTTCCGCGTGGGCTTCTGCTACCTGTGGGTCCTGAAGATGGGCGGCGGACTGCTCAGCATCTGGATGGGGATGTATCTCGACTGGGCGTTCCGCTCCATCTGCTTTATGGTGCGTTTTGTCCGGGGAAAATGGCTTGAGCAGAAGGTCATCTGAAACTGCCTCTTGCTTTTTTCGGCTCAGAGTGGCAGAATGAGGGAAAGAAATGGAAGAAGGGGATTCTCTATGCTGTTTCATCCTGCACAACTGGGCCTCGCCCATCTGGACAAAGCAACGCTGGAAGCCGATAAGAAAGTCTGCAAAAAGATCGGCCCCTGCGGCGTGGGCAAAAAGGCCCTCTACCTCAACAGCTTCTACATCGACCGCCGGTATTATCTGCCCTATGGCAGCATCAGCCGCGTGTTCAAGCGGGTGGCCATGAGTCAGGGAGGCTTCTCCGGTAAGGGCATGTTTGCCTCGATGGCTTACCTCGTGGTGGAGTACGACGGCGGCAAGCAGAAGCAGTGCAACTTCAAGGACGAGCGGGATGTGGATGCCCTGCTGGAAGTTCTGGCGAAAGAACAGCCCAACATCCCGCGTCTGAGCGCCGCAGGCGAGGCGGAAATTGCCCGCCAGAAAGCCGAGAAAGCCGCCCGGAGGCTGCCCCAGCTCTCGAAAGAGGCAGAGCAGAGCGTGGGCCAGCTCAAGCGCGCATCGGACTACCTCGCCAGGAAACCGGAGCTTGCCAAAGAGCTCAGCGCTGCCGAGCGCCGCAAGCGCGCCCAGCTGCAGAGCAAGCCGGTGTATAAATATGTGGCCCTCATCATCAGTCTGTTCGGCGTGGTGTCTGCGGCCTATGGCATCCAGAGCATCATCAACCACACCGGAAACTACGGCATCTACTTTGCACTGTTCGGCTTTGCGGCCATCTTCCTCTTCTCCAGCTACAACATGATGCCTACGGCCCACAACAACCATAACGCCATCATGAAGCGTGCCGACAGGGCCGAAGCGGCCATGGCCGAGTACATCAAAGCCTATCCCGGCGGGAACTTCCCGGTGCCGGACATCTACGCTCACCCTGTGGTGCTCAAGCAGATGACCGACGCTCTTCAGGAGGGCCGGGCTGTCACCCTGCCCGAAGCTCTCGAGGCTGTGAAGAACCGCCTCAAAGAGGTCAACGCCGACGTTCAGGTGGAGCAGGAAGAGTACGACGAGATCGTCCAGATCAAGGCCATGTTCCTCAACCACGATTATCAGTAACGAAATAAAGAAATGCCATCGCCGCGGGGCGATGGCATTTTTGTGTCTTATCAGACTTCTGCGGGCTGGGGCTGAGTGAATATCTTCATGCTGTCCTTGTAGGCGTGGATGAAGTAGACGATCTCTGCGATGGCGGTCAGCGTCCAGGAGCAGGGGTAGAGCAGGTAGAGCGAGGGGATGGTATGGAAGTGGGCGAAGATGGTGTAGACCCAGATGACCCGGAACACGCAGGAGCCGAGGACGACGATGACGGTCGGCACTACCGTCTTGCCCAGGCCGCGGGAGGCGGCGATGGTGCAGTCCATGAAGGCCGAAATGCAGTAGGCAAAGCCCATGACGCCCACACGCTTCATGCCGGCATCGATGACGGCGCTCTCGGTGGTGAAGAGGGCGAGGAACTGCCGCCCGAAGATGAACAGCGAACCGCCCAGCACGAGGCCGGCGCCGAAGGAATAGGCGAGGGCGATGAAGTAGCTCTTCTTCACGCGGTCAGGCTTGCCCGCGCCGTAATTCTGGCTCATGAAGCTGGCGCAGGCCATATAGAACGCGGCCATTGCGTCGTATATCATATTGTCGGCGTTGGCGGCGGCGGAGTTGCCCTTGACCATGAGGGAGTCAAAGGAGTTGACACCGGCCTGAATGAAGAGGTTTGCAATGGCAAAGACGGCGTTCTGGAATCCGGCGGGCAGGCCCAGCGCGAGGATGCGCTGGGTGGTGGCAGGGTCGAGAGCGACCTTGTGGAAGTCCAGAGCGTAGCAGTCCTGCACGCGGGTCAGCGCCCGCAGAACGAGGAAGGCCGAGACACATTGGGAGATGGCACTTGCCAGCGCCACGCCCGCCACGTCCAGATGGCAGACGATGACGAAGAAGAGGTTGAGCAGGATGTTCAGCACGCCTGCGATGCACAGGTAGTACAGTGGCTTTTTCGTCTCACCAATGGCGCTGAAGATGGCGTTGCCGTAGTTATAAAGAGCCAGCGCCGGCATACCGAGGAAGTACACCCGCAGGTAGAGCACGGCGCCGGGGTAGAGGTCTTCTTTGGTGTTGAGCAGATGGAGCAGGGCCGGAGAACCCAGCAGGCCGATGAGCAGGAGCAGTACGCCCGCTGCCAGACTGACCAGCAGAGCCGAGTGGACGGTCTTCTCCACATCGTCGGCATGGCGCGCACCGTAGAACCGGGCCACCAGCACGTTGATGCCGTTGCTCAGACCGATGAGGAAACCGGTGAACAGGGTGACGAAGATGCTGGTGGAGCCTACCGAGCCGAGGGCCGTGGAGCCTGCGAACCGGCCCACCACAGCCACGTCCGACATATTAAAGAGCACCTGCAGCAGATTGGACAGGGCCAGCGGCAGGCTGACCAGGAGGATCTGTTTGGCCAGAGGCCCTTCGGTCAGAGACTTTGCGGATGAACTCATAGTTTCTTTTTTCCTTTTCTTATCCCAAAACAGTACCCGCGCACACCGGGGTACAAGCTCTATTATAAAGATGTTTTTGCTTTTTGCAATATAAAAAGATGGCCCCCTGACAATAGAAAAGGGGCTGCTGCAAAATAGCTCCAACAAAAATGAGATAGACTTCTCCAACGACCCGGCCATCCTTGCCTGCTGGAACAGCGAGGAAGGACAGCGGGAGTTTGCCGCATGGCAGGCGGAGCAGGCGCATCTTCCAGGAAAAGAAAAACAGGAAGCTCCCATCGGAGAACTCCCTGTTGTACATATCGCTATCGTCCGTGGCCTTTGGCAGGGTGCGTCTGGATGGATGCACCCTGCTTTTGTTTTATCGTGGTTGGGTGTACGTCAAAACGCATCACCGCAACTCCTTATAGGTTTCTTCCGGCACCGGCTCGCACCACTCGTTAGAGGTGCCTTCGCCGGGCACTTCCACGGCCAGATGAGAGAACCAGCAATCGGGTGCAGCACCGTACCAGTGCTTGACCTCCGGGGAAATGTTTACCACATCGCCCGGATGCAGCTCCAGCGGAGCTTTGCCCCATTCCTGATAGTAGCCCCGGCCTGCCACGCAGACAAGGATCTGCCCACCGCCCTTTGCAGCATGGTGGATGTGCCAGTTGTTCCGGCAGCCCGGCTCAAAGGTGACGTTGTAAATGCCAACCTGTGCGGTGGACAGGGGGGCCAGATAGCTTTTTCCGCTGAAATACTGCGCAAAACCGTCGTTGGATGCACCGATGGGAAACACCATTTCACTCTGGTGCTTTGCCTTGGCATCCTCGGCAGCGTCCTCTGCCCAGACTTCCTTTGCCATGCGGAAAGCCGCCCACGCCTTGGGCCAGCCTGCATAAAACGCCGCATGGGTCAGGATCTCTGCAATCTCAGTCCGGGTAATACCGTTGTTTTTCGCTGCCGTCAGGTGATACCGAAACGAGGAGTCCGTCAGTCCCTGCGCCATCAGTGCTACCACCGTCACAAGGCTGCGGTCCCGGAGGGAGAGTTTATCCTCTCGGCTCCACACCTGCCCGAATAGTACCTCATCGTTAAGTTCTGCAAATTTTGGTGCAAATTCGCCCAGAGCATCCCGCCCTGCTGTCTGTTTCACTGCCATTATACGTTCCTCCCCATCTCGTAAGCCTGTGCCATTGCAGAGGTGTTTCGCACCGCACCCGGCTCGTAAACGCCACATGCTACAAGGACTCCCTTTTCCACGGCACCTTCCACGCAGTCTGCATAGCCCCGGAAGCAGGCCAGCGTAGTGTCCGCAGAGGCTTTTTCCTTGTCTGCCATGGTGGTGATGTAGTAGAATTCCTTGTCTTTGACCTCAAGCCACCGTGCCACGGTACGGTCGATCACTGCCTTCAACTGGGCGCTGATGGAGTAGAAGTATACCGGGCTTGCCAGCACAATGACATCGGCATCGATCATCTTTTGCAGGATGTCTGCCATATCATCCTTGTGGACGCAGGCTCCGCCGTGGGTGCTGCAGTAGTAGCAGCCGGAGCAGGGAGCCACCTTTTTCTCAGCGACCCGGATCTTTTCTGCTTTGTGCCCGGCATCCTGTGCTCCACGCAGAAATTCGTCGCATAGAATATCAGAGTTGCCGCCCTTCCGGGGACTGCCAGACAAAATCAATACCTTCTTGCTCATAGGAGCCTCCTTGACAGCGGAGTGCATCCGCATTATGATGTTGATAAAGTTTGATTTTATCATACAACTTAAAGCGCACTTTAAGTCAAGGGCTTTTTGAAAAAACGGAGGTTTCAGATGATCTATACCGTAGGTGAAATGGCACAAAAGCTGGGCGTACCTGCCTCCACCCTGCGCTACTACGACAAAGAAGGGTTACTTCCCTTTGTGGAGCGTTCCTCCGGCGGCATTCGGATGTTTCGGGAAAACGACTTCGAGTGGCTGCAGGTCATCCGCTGCATGAAAAAAGCCGGAATGTCCATCAAGGACATCCGGCAGTATATTGAGCTTTCCATGCAGGGAGACGACACCATTGACACCCGGCTGGAAATGTTCCGGCATCAGCGGGAGGTACTCACCCAGCAGATCCAGCAGTTACAGCACACGCTGGAGACCGTGGAGTATAAATGCTGGTTCTATGAAGCCGCCAAAGCCGCTGGGACGGTAGATGTCCCCGGTGCAATGACCGATGCGGATGTGCCGGAGCAGTTCCGTGCCATCCGGCAGGAGCTGCGAGGACAGAAGATCCCGAATAGCGAAAAATAAGAAATGCCGTTCCAGTTGCTTTTGGAACGGCATTTCTCTTAATCTTCTAACCCACATCCCGGAGCAGCAGCTCCACGCAGCCGTCGGGAACGAGCCGGAGCTTGTCGGGGGTGAGACCCCTCCATCTTGCTGGCGCAAGACCGCTCTGCCGCTTAAAAGCCCCACTGGGGCTTTCATTGCTGCGCAACCGCGGCATTCTCATTTCCGATGAAAACGAAAAATCCGAACCCTTCTCCCATTGAGAAAAGGTTCGGATTTTCATTGTTTGGTGCGACCGGGAGGATTCGAACCTCTGGCCTTCCGGGTCGGAGCCGAACGCTCTATCCAGCTGAGCTACGATCGCACGATTTGTACTGATGAATCAGTACAATATAGTATAGCACAGCCTCTTGCAAAATGCAAATAAAACTTCAGCGGCGATTCCGCAGCCAGATGCAGTACAGGCCGTCCGTGATGAGCGTCTCACGGTAGAGGATGGGCGTGCGGCAGGCGTCCCGGATGGCCGTGGGCAGATTGCCGGTGGCGTAGAACTTCGTCTCAGGGCCAAGCTCGGCGCAGAAATGGTCAGCCAGCCCGTCCAGCATCCCGGCAGTGCCGAGGACAAAGCCGTTCTGTAAGCAGGCGGCAGTGTTCTTGCCCAGTACGGAGGCGGGCGCAGGCGCGGAGAGGTCGATTTGAGGCAGCTGGGCGGTGTTCTGCACCAGTGCAGCCAGCGAAAGCTGCGGCCCCGGCAGGATGACGCCGCCTACAAGTTCCTGTTTTCCGTTGACGGCCATCAGGGAGATGGCTGTGTCGGCAGAAATGACCACCAGAGGCCCCGAGCCCTCGGCCAGTGCGGCCACCGCGCCGCAGAGCAGTTCGGCACCCAGCTGGGCGGGATTGTCCAGCCGGAGGCGGATGCCGCTCTTGAGTCCCGGCCCGACGGTCAGGATGCGCACCGGGCAGAGCATCTGCAAAGCGGCCAGCACCCGCCCCGTCAGCGCAGGCACCACACTGCCCAGAATGCCGCCCTCAATTTGTTCTGGCGAAGCGCCGTGGAGCGAAAGCAGATTCAGCAGCCGCAGGCCGTATTCATCGACGGTGGCGGCGGGGTCGGTGTGGAGCCGTCCGCAGAATTTCAGGTCGTCGTGCTCGTAGCCGCCAATGGTGATGTGGGTGTTGCCGAGATTGACGGTAAGTATCATGGTTGGTGCCTCCCTGCTTGCTTATAATGTATATATAATATATAACACCTTCGTCTCCCCTTGGCAAGGGGAGACGCTGCGGCCATGGCCGCAGCGGAGGGGTTGGGGCCTGCCGGAAGATGAATTTTGGAGAAAGAAGAAAAAACCTGAAAAAACTTGCAAAAAAGTGTTGACATCCGGCCCGGCGTATGGTATTATACTTGAGCGCCAAGCGCTGAGACAAAAGAATGACTTCTGAGCCTCAGCTGGAAGTGAAGCGAAAAGAACCAATAGACGTCCGAAAGTTCCGGCCAGCGCCGAGAAACCGAGAACGCTCCAAGTTCGATAAGAAACGAAAAACTTCGAAAAAAGAGCTTGACAAAAAATCACTTCTGTGATAAAATAATCAAGTCGTCAGCCACTTGGCTGAGGCGCAAACAGGACCTTGAAAATTGAACAATATCGAAAAACTTGTAACGGAACCTATTTTCGTGTTGGAAAAACACGTTAAACAATTCCAAACAAAGTAATTCACACAGGACGCAAGCGATTGCGTGCTGAGCG